>DATJYJ010000627.1:0-8744 GCA_035578025.1 Verrucomicrobiia bacterium | reverse complement strand
CGAACATTCCATCCCAAAGCCGGAGCGGCGCCTGCCAGAAGTACGCCGGCAAGAGCCGCTCGCCCTCATAGCCTCCCCACGCATTATTGACAAGAATGTCGAGCCTGCCCCGCTGGTCGCGGACCTTGAGGAGCAGAGCCTTCACTTCGGACTCATTCGCCTGATCGCAACGCACGGCGATCCCTTGTCCGCCCGCCGGGTCACTTCTTCCGCGGTGTCTTCGATGGTGCCGGGCAGGTTGTCCGTAGTGGGCTGGCCGCGCACACTGCGTCCAGTCACGTAGACGGTGGCGCCATGCTCCCCAAGCACGGCCGCGATGGCGCGTCCCGCGCCCCGGCTTGCGCCCGTCACCAGCGCCACTCTGCCAGCCAGGTTTCGCAGAGCATCCTTTCGCGCTGCTCGCCGGGCAGCCATTGAAACCTCCGGTAAGTCCACTTACTCCAAGGCGAACGTGAAGATGGCATTGCCCGCGGCGATGGCGATGTGCTGTTTGCCGTCGCTCAGATAACTCATGGGGTTGGAGATGATCTTGCCGCCGGTCTGGAAGCGCCATACCATTTGGCCGGTTTTGGCATCGAGGGCGAAGAAGTCGCCCTCGTCTGCACCGCCGAAGACCAGGCCGCCCGCCGTCGAAAGCACGCCGGCCCAAGGCGGTGTCTGCAAGCGAAACTCCCAGACTTTGCGCCCGGTTTGCGGTTCGAGCGCGCGCACGGCACCGAAGCGGTCGGCGCCGGGAATGGCGCGGAAACCGCCGCCGTTGAACAGCGCGCCTGCCTTGTAATCGGCTTCTCCCTGGTAATAGATCTGCCCGTCCTCTCGAACGGCCACATAGAACAAGTTAGTCACCGGACTGAACGAGGGACTGAACCAGTTAGTGCTGCCGGCCACCGCGGGATAAACGGCCTTGCCTTCGACCGTCGGAGACATGTTCGGGACCAGCACCGGACGTCCGCTGTCGTCGATGCCCTTAGCCCAATTCTGTTTGGACAGCTCGTTCGACGCGAGGTACTTGCCGCTGATGCGGTCGAGCGCATAGTAGAACCCGTTGCGGTTGGCGAACAGGACCATCTTGCGGGGCTGGCCGCGGAACGGCAGATCCACCAGCACCGGCACTTCGGTTGAATCCCAATCGTGATCGTCGTGCGGAGTGAACTGGAAGTGCCATTTGAGCTTCCCGGTGTCGGCATCGAGGGCGAGCAGGCAGTCGGAGTACAGGTTGTCGCCGATGCGCACGTCGCCGTTCCAGTCGGGTCCCGGATTGCCTGTGCCCCAGTAGACCAGGTTGGCGGCAGGATCGTAGGAGCCGGTCACCCAGGTGGTAGCGGACCCGGTCTTCCAACTGTCGCCGGGCCAGGAATCATGGCCGGGTTCGCCGGGGCCCGGGATGGTCCAAAAGCGCCAGGCGCGATTGCCGGTCCGGGCTTCGTAAGCGTCGAGGAAGCCGCGCACGCCGTACTCGCCGCCTGCCATGCCGATCACGATCTTGTCCGAAAGCGCCAGCGGCGCTACTGTGATCGAGTAGCCCTGTTGGTAGTCGGCCGCGGCCACGTCCCAGCGGACGAGTCCCGTCTTGGCGTCGAGGGCGACGACGTGCGCATCGACCGTGCCGAGGAAGACCAGACCGTCGAGCAGGGCTACGCCGCGATTCACCTGACCGCAGCAGACCCGGATGTCGGCGGGAAGCGCGCGCCGGTATTTCCAAAGAGGCTTTCCGGTTCGTGTATCGAGAGCGGTGACGTCGCTGGGCGGCTCGGTCAGATACATCACTCCGTCGGCGACGAGCGGAGTGGTCTCGAACTTGTGCCGGGCAGGGATCTGATATATCCAGGCTACGCGCAGACGCGATGCATTGGCGGGCGTGATCTCGGCGAGGGGGGAATGCCGGTGGGCGGAGTAATTGCCGGAGTAAGTGAGCCAGTTCCCAGGCTCTGACTCCGCTTTCAGGATGCGCTGATAAGTCACCTGCGCCGCCAGGGGCGAGAGGGCGGCGACGAGCCATACAAGGAATCTCATTGTGCACCTCGCAGCGATACGAGATAGGCGACCAGGTCTTCAAATTCGGCGTCCGAAAAAGTGCCGCGATACGCCGGCATAGGTGTCTTCCCGCGGCTGCGCTTCAGGTTCGAGATCTCCTGCTTCCAGAAGGACAGGGGGCGCTCGGAGAGATCGCGCACCTGGATCGAGAAGGTGTCTTCGGCGAGCAGGATGCCGGAGATGCGCCGGCCGTCGCGCGTTTCGAGATCGACCATCTGGAAATCGGGCGGCGCGGCGGCCGCGGGATCGGCCAGCGTGCTGCGCAAAAACGCGGCCGAGCGGCGCAGTCCGATTTCGGTGAGCGGAGGGCCGAGGCCGCCGCCTTCAGTGCCCACGGCGTGGCACTTCAAGCAGCCTCCTTTATCGCGGAAGAGGCGCGCGCCGTTGGCGGGGCTGCCGGGGAGCTTTTCCGCTTCGGTTTGTCCGAGGCCGCGGACGAAAGCCGCGACCTGCCAGATTTCGCGGTCGTCGAGCGCCGAACCGCGCGGCATCTCCGTCCCTGGAAGGCCGTCGCGGATGACGGTGAACAACGCCTCTTCGGTGGCGGCGCGGGGCAACGCAGTGCGAGCCAGGTTCGGGCCCCGGCCGCCTTCGCCGGCCGGGCCATGGCATGGCGCGCAGTGCCCGCCGTACAATTGCTTGCCGCGTGCCAGGTCGGCCGGCGATGTGTATGGATTGTGTTCCTGCGCCTGCAGGGCCGGCGTTCCAGCCAGCAGAACCAGGATGGCCAGCATCACAGGCATTCCCCCCGACAGGCGGGAAGTATAACACAGCGGTTGAGCGGCAGGGCGCGCGTGAACGCGCCGACCGGAGCCTGATAGAACGAGCCTGATAGAATACGCTGCGGAGAGGACCATAATGCCGAAGAAAGTCGATCCGCTGAACAAGAAAAACTATACGGCCGTGACCGCTGCCCTGTGTGTCACCGACGTGAAAGCTGCCGCCAGTTTCTACCAGAAAGCCTTCGGATTTCAGAAGCGCGGCACTATGAACGGCCCCGACGGCAAGCCGATGCATACCGAACTGACGATACGGGGCACCACGCTGATGCTCGGTCCGGAGATCCCGGAGATGGGCGCGCGCAGTGCAAAGACGGTCGGCGCCTCACCGACGACACTGTACCTGGTCGTCGAAAACGCGGACAAGACCGTGGCCAAGGCCGTGAAGCTCGGCGCCAAGCCGCAAGGGCCGGTTGCCGACACGTTCTGGGGCGACCGCTGTGGACGGCTGGTCGATCCCGAAGGCTATACCTGGTACATTGCGACGCACATTGCCGATCCCACGCCGGCCCAGATGAAAAAGCAGATGGCGGAGGATATGAAGAAGTGGAAGGCGCAGCGGGAGGCGCAATCCGGCGCGGTCACAAACGCATCATGAGGGATCGGCACCCGCACAGGTGATTGGGGGGCGCCTAGCGGCTCTCCGGCATCAAGGGAGCCTGTTGGTCGCTTGCCTGGCACGGTGTCAGGGCAGCGTGTCAAGGCAACGTTGCGCCGCGAGTGGGCCCCGGGCTATTATGACCTAGCCTTGTCACGATCCTAACCGGGTTCCGGGTAAGGCACGCTCGTAAGGAGGGACGTATGCGTGCAGCCGTGATTCTCGTTGCTGGTACTGCGTTGGCGGCGCCCACCGTCAGATGGGGCAACATCCCGTTGAGTTTCGAACCGAATCTGGGCCAGGCGCCGGCGGAGGTCCGGTATCTCGCCAGAGGCAGCACCTATACGTTTTATCTCGCCGGCGGAGAGACGGTGCTGGCGGCGCGGGACGAGCCGCCATTGAGGACCAGGTTATCCGGCGCCAACCTCTCGGCCCGGATCACGGGCGAGGCGCCGCAGGCGTCCACAAGCAACTATTTCGTCGGCAACGATCCGCGCAACTGGCACTCGTCCGTTCCGAATTACGGACGAGTCCGTTACGCCGGCGTCTATCCCGGAATCGATCTTGTCTATTACGGAAAAGACGGACACCTGGAATATGACTGGATCGTGGCGCCGGGCGCGGATCCGGCCAGGATCCGGATGACGTTTGAAGGCGCGGCCCAACTACGCATCGATAAACAAGGCGATCTGGTCATCAAGGCGGGCAACAGCGAATACCGGCATCGAAGGCCAGTGGTGTATCAGGAACTGGACGGCCAGCGTGTTCCGGTCGCGGGCGCGTGGACTGTGCGCGGTAAGGAAGGCAGCTTCCGCATCGGAAAATACGACCATGGCAACCCACTGGTGATCGATCCGCCCCTCGTGTATTCGACTTATCTCGGCGGCAACGGCCTGGATTACGCATACGCGGTTGCGGTGGATTCCATCGGCAACACGTATGTCACCGGGGGAGCGGGTTCGGCCAATTTTCCAACTACGGCTCCGCTGCAGAACAGCCTCAAGGGAGCAGAAGACGTCTTCGTGACCAAGATCAATCCCAACGGCTCCGCCAGACTCTACTCGACCTATCTGGGGGGCGGAGCGGTGGATGAGGGCCATGGGATCGCGGTAGACGTCCAAGGCAACGCGTATGTCACAGGAAGCACCGGATCTCTTGATTTTCCGACGAAGAACCCGATCCAGGCTACGCAGGGCGGATCGGGAGACGCGTTCGTGGCGAAGCTGAATGCAGCCGGGTCGGCACTGGTGTATTCGACCTATCTGGGCGGCATAAGCACCGATTCCGGTTCGGCTATCGCCGTCGACGCCGCGGGGAACGCTTACGTGGTGGGGAGCACATTTTCGGCGAATTTTCCGACGAAGAATCCGTTCCAGGCCGCGAAAGGCGCACAGGAAGACGCGTTCGTGGCGAAGATCAATGCCGCCGGGACCGCGTGGGTGTACGCGACATACCTGGGCGGCAACAACGTAGACGAAGGGAATGCAATCGCGGTAGACGCGGCCGGAGCAGCGTACGTCACCGGCTACACGGCATCCACGGATTTTCCGGTGGCCTCGCCCTTTCGAGGTTCCAACGCCGGCAGCGTGGACGCGTTCGTTACCAAAATCAATCCCGCGGGCTCGGCGCTGGTTTATTCCACTTACCTCGGCGGCTCCGGCACGGATTATGGGACAGGCATCGCGGTGGACTCGTCGGGCAGCGCCTATGTCACCGGCCCGGTGGCGTCGGAGGACTTCCCGCTGGCAAATCCGATCGATAACACGCTCGGAAGCCACGCCGTGGACGATGCATTTGTAGCCAAGTTCAGTCCAGCCGGCTCCGCCCTGGTGTATTCAACCTATCTGGGAGGGGGCTCGGAGGACGCCCCCTACGCGCTGGCGATCGATCAGGCCGGCAACGTCTACGTCACGGGGCGAACCAATTCGAGCGACTTTCCATTGACCAACCCGATTCAGACGGGACGGTTCGCGTTCGACATGTTTGTCACGGAGATCAACGCCGCGGGTTCGGCGAGGCTGTTCTCGACGTTCATTGGCGGCACCGGGAGCGAATCCGGCCGAGGCATCGCGGTGGACAAGTTGGGGAATATCCACGTAGCAGGGGAGGGAACGTCGACGGATTTTCCCATGGTGCGACCGCTTCAGGGCACGAATGGCGGGGGCAGCGCTCCTCAGGATGGCCTGGTGCTGCTGTTGGGCGATGCGGCGCCATCGAGCGGGCCGGTGATCACGTCGGCCAGCGACAACCTGATTGACGGGGGTGCGGTGGTGCCGGGCGGGTGGTTTTACGTGAAGGGTTCGGACCTGGCCGACGTGCAGCGGATCTGGGGCGGCAGCGATTTCACGGACTCGAATGCGCTGCCGACTAACTTGAACGGAGTGGAGGTGTGGGTGAATGGGGCCCCGGTGCCGGTATATTTCATCAGCCCCACCCAGGTCAATGCGCAGGCGCCCACCAATGTCAGCGGCTCGATGACGGTACAGGTGTTCCGCCTGGGTCTGGGGAGCAACATACTGAGCGTTCCGGTGGCACAAATCCAGCCCAGCCTCTATTACTACACAGTCAACTCGAAAAACTATGCAGCGGCGTTGTTCCAGGACTACTCACTGATGGGCGATCCGGCGGTCGTACCGGGAACGCATAAGGCCAAGCCGGGCGACATTATCCAACTCTACGCCGCTGGGTTGGGCCCTTCTCCTTCTGGAAACGTGGTCACGTCGCCGATACCGATTACCGGAGTCGGCGTGACGATTGGAACCGCGAGCGCCCAAGTATTGGCCGCTGCGCTGGTGGCCCCGGGGCAGTATCAGGTCAACTTCACCGTTCCGCAACTGCCCGATGGCGAATACCCGATTACGGTCTCGTCAACGGGCAAGACGTCGCCAGCCAACGTGGTATTCGAGATCGGCCAGTAAGGCGCGGAGATTGGCAAGACCTTTTGCCTGCCAGAGGTCAAACGTTCTACTATCGTTTGTGCCAGCCGATTCCGTCTCTGCTCCCCGCCGATTTGCGAGCGTCGTGGAGCGCCTGTTCGGGCTGAAGGAACGAAGGACCACACCGCGCATCGAACTGCTGGCGGGGCTCACGTCGTTTGTGGCCGCTTCCTATCTCGCGGTGGTGATTCCGAACACCCTCGCCACCGCGCATGTTCCGATTGCACCGGTGACCACCACTACCATCCTCATCTTCGTGCTTTCGACGGTGGGGATGGCGCTGTACGCCCGGCTGCCCTTTGTGGTGGGACCGGGCTTGGGCGGCGCGGCTCTGGTAGCAAGCACTCTGGCGCTGACGGAGGGCGTTCCCTGGCAGACCGGACTGGGGATCGCATTTTGGTCGGGAGTTCTTTTTTTCCTGCTCACGGTGGCGGGGCTGCGGGAAGTGGTCACGCGAGTGGTGCCGGCGGAGATCAAGGTGGCGCTTTCGGCATCGCTGGGGCTGTTCATTGTGACGCTCGGATTCCGCAACGCGGGACTGATCGTGACCAACTCGCGCGCCAACGCCTATACGCTGGGAAACTTCGCAGCGCCGGGCGCGATCGCCGCGCTCATCGGACTCGGCGTGGTCGTGTGCCTGCACATCCGGCGGGTGCCCGGCGCGATTCTGCTCTCCATGCTGGCGGCGACGCTGGTGGGAATTCCACTCGGCGTTACCAAGGTGCCTTCGCATGCTCTGGCGCTGCCGGCGTCCGTCTCCCCGGTGCTGCTCCAGCTCGATTTTTGGGGAGCTCTTCGGCCGGCCTTCTTCCCGTACCTGTTTGCTTTTTTCGCGGCGGAATTCTTCTCCACCATGGGCACCACGCTGGCTGTGGCCGGCGAGGCCAATCTGCTGGACGAGAACGGAAACATGCCCGGCATCAACGGGCCGTTCGTGGTGGACTCGATCGCAGCTACCATCGGGCCGCTGGCCGGGGTTCCGTCGGCCACCGCACTGATCGAATCCGCGGCGGGCGTCGAAGCCGGAGGCCGGACGGGGCTGACCAGCATCTTCACGGCGGGATGTTTCGCCCTGATGCTGTTCATCAGCCCGCTGATCCTGATGATCCCGCGCGAGGCGACGTCCCCGGCGCTGATCCTGGTGGGCCTTTCCATGTTTTCGAATTTGCGCAAGATCGACTTGAAGGACTTCACCAGCGCATTGCCCGCTCTGGTGGCCGTGCTGATGACGCTCTACGCCAATAATTTCGGGACCGGCATCGCCGCCGGGATTCTCAGCTATGTCTTCACGCAGGTACTGGCCGGAAGGGCGCGCCGGGTGTCCTTCGCTCTGTATGCCCTGACCGTGCCGCTTTTGTATTTCTTCTGGACGCTGGCTACGCGACACTGAGAGACAGATATGGGTACGGCAGAGTTGGATTCCACGCGGGTTCGCGCCATCCGGGCCGCGCAAGGGCTGGAGCCCTTCGATATTTTGCTGGCCAACGGCACGGTCCTGGACACGGCGACTTCGGAGCTACGCCAGGCGGACGTGGGCCTGGCGGGCGACCTGATCTCCAGCGTGCATCCTCGCGGGTCGCGGAACGATGCCGCGCGAACGCTGGACTGTACGGGCTGCATTCTGACGCCCGGCTTCATCGACATCCACGTACACTTCGAGAGCTCGCACATGACCCCGGCGAGGTATGCCTCGGTGGTGGTGCCGCAGGGGACCACCACGATCTTCTACGACCCGCACGAGCTGGCCAACGCGCTCGGCCTGGACGGCGTGCGATATGCGATCGAAGCCAGCCGCAATCTGCCGCTGCGTTTCATTTGCGCAGCGCCCTCGAGCGTTCCTTCGGCCCCCGGACTGGAGATGTCGGCCGCCGACTTTGCCGGGGAAGAAATGCAGGAGATGCTGGGGTGGCCGGAGGTCGCCGGTGTGGCCGAGGCGATGGACATGAACGGCATCCTGAGCCTGAGCCGGCGCATGAGCGAGATTCTGGAGGCCGGGCTGCGATCCGGCAAGCTGATCGAAGGGCACGGCCGCGGGCTCACGGGCGCGCGGCTACAGGGTTACGCTGCTTCGGGCGTGAGCTCGGACCACGAACTGACTTCCGGCGAGGATGCGTTGGAGAAGCTGCGGTCCGGGCTGACCATCGAGGTCCGCGGGTCCCACGACTACGTGCTTCCCGGAATCGTGGAGGCGGTCAAGCGGCTCCCGCAGGTTCCTTCGACCATGACCATCTGCACGGACGATGTTCCGCCCGACTTTCTGGTGGAGAAAGGGGGAATGGTGGACGTGCTCCGGCGCTTAATCGGCTACGGCATGGACGCGGTGCAGGCCATCCGCTGCGCGACTCTGAACGCTGCAATCCGGCTGCGCCGCGGGGACCTCGGGATTATCGCACCCGG
>DATJYJ010000626.1:0-3503 GCA_035578025.1 Verrucomicrobiia bacterium | reverse complement strand
TGGAAGACGAAGCCCAGGTTCTTACGGCGGAAGAGGACGGCCTGGCTGCCGGAAAGCTCCGCAAGGTCGCGGCCCAGCACGTTCAATTCACCGCCGGAGCGATCGAGCAGACCGGCGATCACGCTGAGCATGGTGGTTTTGCCGCAGCCACTCGGGCCCACGAGCAGGGTCATTTCGCCGAACGGAATGGTGAGATCGACGCCGCGCAGGACTTCGACGCGGTTCTCGCCCTCTCCGAAATGTTTGGTGACGCGCGAGCACGCCACCGCCGCGTTGCGATCGATGATAGTAGACATGATTACCCTCTGAATACGACAGCCGGTTCCAACACCAGGACCTTGCGTACGCTCAGCAGGCTGGCCAGGACCACGATCAGCATCACGGTGGCGCCGGTGCCGGCCGCGATCTGCCAGAGCAGGTGAAATCCGCGCAGGTCCAGGTTCTGCTTGGTGATTTCGAAGAAAGCGGCGGTGCCGCTGATTCCCAGCGAGAATCCGATGGCGCCTACCAGCAC
This sequence comes from Verrucomicrobiia bacterium, assembly GCA_035578025.1. Taxonomy (GTDB): domain Bacteria; phylum Acidobacteriota; class Terriglobia; order Bryobacterales; family Bryobacteraceae; genus Solibacter. The sequence goes on along the minus strand of DATJYJ010000626.1, from coordinate 2,989 downwards.
CGCCTGAAGCAGGATCATCCCCACGATGCGCGCGTTGGTGACCCCGATGGCCTTGAGCGCGCCGAACTGTTTCAGGTTCTCAATGGTAAAGATGTAGAATGTCTGCCCGGCCACCACCGTGCCCACCACCAGCGCGATGGCGATGGTGATTCCGAAGTTGACTGGGATGCCGGTGTGGTGGATGTAGTACCAGATGGTGCGCCAGCCGAATTCGCTGCCGGTCTCGGCGCGCAGGCCGGTGGCGGCCGAAATGCGCCGGCAAGCCTCGGCATCGCTCACGCCGGGCGCGGGCTTGGCAAGCACGAACGACATCATGTTGCGCTCGCGGCCCACGTAAGTGATAGCCTGGCTGTAACGCGTGTAGAAGATCGGGAAATTGGTGAACGGCGCCGACGAATTGCAGATGCCGGCGATCTTCACCCGGTGGTCGTTCATCTCCAGCGTGCGACCGAGCGAAAGGGGCTGGCCGGGGAAGAAAAACTCGTAGCCGCCGCGGTCCACGATGATGGAGTCGGGTTCGCGCAGGGAATCGATGGAGCCGAGAACGAGGTCGCGCGGCGCCCCTACCAGGGTGGAATCGTCGAGGCCGAGCAGGATCACCACGCGAAACGTGCCATCGGGACCCTTGGCGCGCGGCTGGCCTTTGAAGAGCGGGACCGCCCATTGGATTCCGCTGACGCCGCGCACGCGGTAGACGTCGCTGTCGGTGAGCGCCTTGACCTCATCGAAATATTGCGTGTAGCGGTCCATCACCCAGATATTCGCGTCGTGGACGTCTTTGATCTGGCTGGTGGTGCGGTCCAGGACGCCGGCGAAGATCGAGCTTTGGTGCGACATCAGAAAGCTGGAGAACGCGATGGCAAAGATGAGGCCAAGGTATTTGGCGCGATCTCCCAGGAGCATCTGCAGTGCGACGAAGTTCATCGTTTCCCCTCCTTCCGAACTATATTCAGTTGATGAACGTCGTTCATCAAAAGACCCAAAAAAAATAGTTACGATTTGTGCGCGCGAATCCCCTTAATCAGGATGTCGATCAGGCGTTCGATGAGCCGCGTTCGCTCGACAAACGGGAAGCCGCAGTCCATCACCAACAGCGAGGTGACCCCGTGAATCGCGCTCCACAGCGCCTGCGAGGTCTCTTCCACGCCTCCACCGTTGATATAGCCGCCTTCCAGACACTGGCCAATGATTCCGCGCAGGCAATCGAAACAGGCCAGCCCGGCTTGTTTCGCCGACGGCTCGTGGATCTCCACGTCACGCTTGGCCAGCACGAACGTGACAATGTAGTGATTCGGATTATCAAGGCCAAACTGGATGTAGGTGCGCAGGCCGCGGCGCAAGGCTTCCACGGGATTTCCCGGATCCTTGCGGATCGCTTCCATGCGCTGGTGCAGTTTCTCGAAAGTCTGCTGGCACAGTGTATCAAGGATCTCGGCCTTGTCCTTGAAATAGAGATAAATCGTACCCGGCGCGTATTCGACTTTGTCCGCGATCTTGCGGATGGAGACGTTATCGTAACCTTCGCGCACAAACAGGTCGCGGGCAGCATCCAGAATCTCCTGCCGGAGGTCCGCCTTTTGCCGGGATTTGCGTTCTGCGACTCCCATACTGAACAGTGTTCATTTTGCGCTAGCCGGGGATAGCATGTCAAGAAGAATTTCTTGCGCGAGCGGCCTTGGGGGCAATGATCCCGTAGCTGGTGCGCACCAACTCTTCGACTTCGTCCCAATCGACTTTCGGCGAGTCCAGGCGCAGTGCGACCCAGCCTTTCGACGCCAGGTAAGCCGGCAGGTAGAACTTGCGAGGTTGAGAAGCGGCCAGCGCCTGGTTATCGCCCGGCAGCACTTTCGCGGTCACGGCCACGATGCCGTCGCCGTGATGATTGTTGAGGAAGTAGGCGAAGGTTCTCTTGCGGACATAGAAGCCCGCATGCGAATCGCAATCCTGGCGGGTCGCGCCGGGCAATGCGAGGCAGATCTTGGAAAGACGCGCGAGACATGAATCCATGAGTTCACCTTTCCAGAATCGCGGCGGTGTACACGCGGCCGAGGTCCTGCTCCTGTGCGAACACGATGACCCGCTGGCCGGCGGTATCCGGGGGAAGCTCCACGGTCTGGTGAAACACGCCCCCCTTCTTCGCGGTGCCGATTTTGCGCAGGCTGCGCAGGACGGCGACGTGGCGCAGATTCCGCCCCTTGTTTTCGCCGCCCGCGACGTCCGACGCCGCGCTTTCCTGCGCGAAGGCCAACATCACGTCGGCGGAGTGCGGGACGCCGTCCAGGCTCACTTCCAGGCCGGCAGCCACTCGCGCCAGCCGAATCTCGCCCTGTGTTCGCCCGCGCTCACGTGCGATCTCGCCGAGGGCACGCTGCTTGTCGCTGCCGTTGAACTCGGCGGCGCCGTCGATCACCATCTGCGGCGTGTAGGGCCCCTCGATGCCGAAGTGGCGCGCGTAGGCTTCCTGGCGCAGCGTGTTGGCGTGGGAAGAGAAACGGTCGCGCCATCCCTGGTGGTCCCAGTAGTCGACGTGTTCGCCGAGCACGATGACCTGCGCGTCCAGCTCGGCGAGCAACCGGTCGGCGGGCGGACAGCTCGAACATCCTTCGCTGGTGAAAAGCTCCATCAGGATCGGGGCACGCGCGGGTGCCGCGCCGGTTGCGGCGAAACAGGTGCAAACGGCCGCACACACCAGAATGCGAAGCATGGCACGCCCTCCTCTGGTTTCTTTCTATCAGAATCGAGCTATCGGAACAACGCCTCGGCGCCGCGCTGCAGGGCGGCCGCGCCCATCACGCCGGTCAGCGCCGGGGCCATGGCAACACGCGCCCCGCGGCGTTTCCACTCTTCGTGCACGGCGTGATACCCGAGATAGAAAATCCAGCCGGCGGCGAAGCCGAGCGGATAGGTGATCCATTGGGTGCCCAGGCTCGGGCCCACCGCGAGCCCGAGGGCGCCACCGGCCAATGTGGATCCTTCCGCCGCAATTGCC
>DATJYJ010000625.1:0-31354 GCA_035578025.1 Verrucomicrobiia bacterium | reverse complement strand
GTTCCCGAAATCCACAGCGCCATGCCCGCTGCAAACCATGCGACCGCGCCCGCGACCTTCAGCCCGCGGCTGCGGCGGCGAATTCTTCGCGCGGTGTGAGTGATGCGCCGCAGCGCCTCGCGAGCCGCTTCCAGCGTGGCGTTGGCGCTCCACCTGGCACGCCGCTCGAGTTCCGCCGCCGTGGGCTTATGCTCGAGGTACGCCTGCAGGTCCGATTGAAATGCAACCGCCGTGCGGTAGCGGCGCTCCGGCTCCGGGGCGAGCGCTTTCACCACGATGGCGCACAGTCCGGGCGGGCACGCGGCGGGAAGCGCTCTTGGCGGCCGCCGCGAACGAATCAGGCTCTCCAATTTCGCGGTGTCCTCCGCCTGATAGGGCGGCACGCCGGCGAGCATCTCGTAGAGAGTTGCGCCCAGCGCCCAGAGGTCGCTCTGCTGATCGACTTCGGCACGCACGAGGCGCTCGGGCGAGCAGTAGCCGGGGCTGCCGAACTGGTGAAGCGTGGCGTCGCGGCCGGCGCGGAGCGTCTTGGCGATGCCGAAATCCAGCAGCCGGACCGTGTCGTTGTGGCCGAGATTGATATTGCTGGGCTTGATATCGCCGTGCACCACTACGCCCTCGCGCGCGTGCATCCTGGCGAGCTGTTCGCAAATTTCGAGCGCGATGACGGCGGCGCGCGCGGGGTCGATCACGCCCTCGGCGGCCAGGACGTCCGAGAGGTTGCGGCCCTCGACAAACTCCATGGCGACGAAGAAGAACCCGCCGGCGTCGCCGTATTCATAGATCTCCACGACGCGCGGGTCAGCCTGGCGTAACTCCTGCTGGATGGCCGCACCGCGGCGTTCGGCCTCCACAACCAGGCGGCTGATCGCATCGCCGTTGTCGGGCACCAGCTTCAACGCTACTTTGCGGCCGGTCTCGCGGTCCGTCGCCAGGTACACGTCGGTCATGCTCTTGCCGAGCCGGCGAACGATTTCGTACCGGCCGATGATGTTGGGCGGGTTCATGGCATGAATCCTCGCGTGCGCAGGGCCGCCCACAGCAGCATGCCGAGCAGCAGCCCGTAAGTCAGAAATGCCATCCGGCTGCGCAGCAGGCGTGCCGGAAAGCGGGTTCGAGTGGCGGCCCATCGCGGCCGCGTGACACTGCCGGCGGAGCGAAATTCCGGTCCGGCCACGAAGAGGGCGGTGATGTTGTCGCAACCGCCCGCGTCGTTGGCGGCGGCCACGAGCTGACGCGCCACTGCCTCCGCGTCGCCGGCATAGCGGCCCGCGATCTCGCGAACTTCCTCCGCGGTGAGCTGGTCCGTCAGGCCGTCGCTGCAGAGGAGCAGGGCCGCGTCGGGACGGAGGCGGCACTGGCGGATCTCGATGAAATCGGAGTCGCCGGCCGCACGAGGCCGGCTGCCCACCTCGCGGTAGACCTCGTTGCGGCGCGGATGGTGCATGGCCTCCGTCTCGGACAACTCCCCGGAATCCTCGAACTCGCCCACAGGCGAGTGGTCGCTGGTGAGTTTGCGGATCGCCCCGCGCCAGATCAGATAAAGGCGCGAATCTCCCACGTGGCCGATGGTCACGTGCCCGTCTTCCACCAGGGCCAGCGTGAGCACGCACGCCATTCCGCAAAGTTCCGCCCGCGATTGTGCGAGCTCCCAGATCCTGTTGTTGGCCAGCGTGATGGCTTCGCGGACGCGGGTCTCCGGATCGCCGGGCGCGTGGAGCGATTGGCGGATGGCTTCGACAGCGGTCTCCGCGGCCACCTCGCCCGCGGCCTGTCCGCCCACCCCATCCACCACCAGGTAGATACCCCGGGCCGCATCAATCCAGCAGCGGTCTTCGTTGCGCTCGCGGAGCAGACCGGTGTCGGTGGCGCCGCCACAGGTCCAGGTCATCGATGGACCTCGAAAGTGAGCTTCAATACTTCCGCCACCCCGATCTCGGCGTTGTCTCCCAGGGCGGCTTCCGCGCCGCGCGGGATGCGCTTGCCGTTCAGCCACGTGCCATTGCGGCTCTTATCGACGATGGCGAACCGGCCGCTGGCCGCATCGCGCAGCAGCCGCAGATGCTCGCGGGAAACCTCATCCGTCGTGTAGAGCGGCAGATCGACCCAGAGGTCCTCTCCGCCCCGTCCGATGGAGACTTCATCCTGGGTCACGAAATAGGTCTGCGGACCGGTGTCGTCGCGGTAGTGGATCTCGGCGTAGATACGCGGCGCCTGTTTTCGCGTGCTCTCCCGGTCCTGGATTACACGGGCGCTGGTCACCGAGGGCTCGCGGGCAATCAGGGTGGTCTTGGTGCCGCGGTAGCCGGGCTGCTGGACCTCGGCAAGCTCCGAGTGGATTTCGACGTCGCCGGGCGGGACGGCGGATTCCAGGTCGGAGAACAGCTCGATCCACCAATCCTTCTGTGCGATGCGATACGTCTTCTGCGTCCCGCCGCGCCGGAACAGCGAGGGCTTGGCATTCCACTCCGCCAGACGGGCGGTCAGGGCGCGGCGAGCGTCCTCTTTCAGCAACTCCTGAACGCTGGCAATGCGCGCGAAATCATCGGGGTGCAGATAGATGCTGAAAACACAAGGCACCAGGATGCTGTAGCCCATCTCCAGGCGCCCAAGCTCCATATTGCGAATGAGCTCGTTGATGATGATCTGCCCGCTGATGCGAGCCGGCGGCTGCTTCACTCCGCTTTGCGCCATGCGTATCCTTCCCGGCAAGGCACGGCCCCGGTGCGGCTGCGCGCCTTGCCCCGTTGGCCAGCCACACTGGACGCGGAACGTAATTATAGACGATTATCTGCGGGGCGGGTTTCACCCGCAAGGATTAAAATTCGATCAGACCTCTTCGTCGAAATCTGCTTCAGGCTCCGGCAGCACATCGTGCGGCCCGGCGACCCACACATACAGGGTCGGCAGGAGAAAGATGTTCAGCAGCATCGCGACCATGAGCCCGCCGACGATGACAATCGCGAACGGCCGCTGCGAATCCGAACCGATGGCGGTGGACATGGCCGCCGGCAGCAGGCCCAGGGTGGCCACCAGGGTGGTCATCAGGATGGGGCGCAGCCTCAGCACCGCGCCTTCTACGGCGGCATCGATCACCGACCGGCCGCTGGCCCGAAGCTGATTGATGTATTCCAGCATGATGACGCCGGTCTGTACGCACACGCCAAAGAGGGCGAGAAAACCGAGTCCGGAAGACACGCTGAAGTGGGTTCCCGTGACCAGCAGAGCGAGCAGTCCGCCCAGCGGAGCCATGGCGATGGCGGTGAGCATCAAGCTGGACCATTTGAAGGAATGGAACATGGTGTAAAGGATGATGAAGATCACCAGGATCGTAATGGGCAGGATGACGGCCAGCCGTTTCTGCGAGCGCTGCTGGCTGGCGTATTCGCCGGCCCATGCGATGGTGTAGCCTTCGGGCAGCTTCACCTGCCTCTCCACCTTTCGCATGGACTCCTCCACGGTACTGCCCAGGTCCCTGCCCCGCACGCTGTACTTCAAGGCGACGTAGCGCGAGTTTTCTTCGCGATAAATCTCGCTTGCGCCGTCGGCCACCTCGACCTTGCCGAACTGGGCCAGGGAGACGCGCTCCCCGCCGGGCGCCAGCAGGCGAATATTGGAGATTGCCTCCTTGGTGTTCCGGTAGGGAGCGGTATAACGGACCACCAGATCGTAGCGCTGCTCGCCCTGAAGGACCTGGGTCACCGCGTTCCCACCCACCGCGGTCTGGACCGCATCCTGAACGTCGCTCACGTTGATTCCATAGCGCGCGGCCTGATCGCGGTCCACGGTGAAGTTCAAATTCGGCTGGCCGATGACGCGGAACAGGCCGAGATCCTGAACTCCGGGCACGGTGCGGAGAACATTGACGATCTCCTCGCCCTTCTGCTCGAGCAACTTGAGGTCGGCCCCATAGACTTTGACCGCCAGTTCGCCTTTGACGCCGCTGACCGCTTCTTCCATGTTGTCGGCGATCGGTTGCGAGAAATTCCACAGCACGCCGGGGATTTTTTCCAGCTCAAGATCCATGGCGGCAATCAACTCGTCCTTTTGCTGGTGGAATACCGGCCGCCACTCTTCCTTCTGCTTCAAATCGACGAAATACTCGGTGTTGAAGAATCCGGTGGTGTCGGTGCCGTCATCCGGACGCCCAACCTGGGAAACAACCTTTGTGACTTCGGGAAATGAAGCGAGGATGATGCGCGCCTGGTTCATCAGGCGCGTACCCTCGGTCGGGCCGGTGCTTGGGGCCAGGATGCCGCGCGCCCAGATGGCGCCCTCGTCCAGGTGCGGCAGGAACTCCGATCCGATAATGCCGCTGGCCACGAGGCCCACACTGCCGGCCACACACAGGACCGCGATACCGACAGTGACCCAACGGGCGCGAATCGCGGCGCGCACGGTCGCGCGGTACCCCTTGGTGAGCAGGATCAGGAGCGGATTGTGCCATTCGCGGACGCCATTGCGAAACACCAGGCTGCAAAGCACCGGGGCCGCCAGCATGGAGAACAGCAGTGAGCCGACCAGGGCGAAGGCGACCGTCCAGGCCATCGGTTTGAAGAGGCGCCCCTCCACGCTTTCCAGGGTAAAAATCGGCAGGTAAGCGGTAATGATGATGCCGCGCGCATAAAACACCGGGCGCTGCACCTCGTGCGCGGCATCGCGGATCTGCTCCAGCACCGGCTTGCGCGAGCCGTCCCGGCGTCCGAGATGCCGGACAATGTTCTCGACCATGACTACCGCGCTATCCACGACCATGCCGAAGTCGAGCGCGCCCAGCGACAGCAGGTTGGCCGGAATCTTGTTCAGGTCGAGACAAATGGAGGCGAACAGCAGCGCGAAGGGGATGGTGAGCGATACGATCAGGGCGCCGCGGGCATTACCCAGAAACAGAAACAGAACGATCGCCACCAGGATGATGCCTTCCGTCAGGTTGTGGAGGACGGTATGAGTGGTGAAGTGAACCAGGTCGCTCCGGTCGAGGTGAGGAACAATCCTCACACCCTTCGGCAGGATCCTTTCGTTCAGCTCCTGGACCTTCTCGTGGATGGCTTCGACGGTGGCGTCCGCCTGGGCGCCTTTGCGGAGCAGAACGATGCCTTCGACTACATCGTCGTTGTCGGCGATCTTGCCGTCCTTGCGATGGATGGCTTTGCCGATGCGCCCCAGGCGAATCTTCGGGCCCTGGGTGACGGCCGCGATGTCCTTGATCCTGATCGGGGTGCCGTTCTGGACCTTGACCACCGTCCTGGCGATATCGTCCACGTTTCGAACCAGCCCGACCGATCGCACGTTGATCTGCTGCAACCCGGCCTCGATGAAACTGCCGCCGGCGTTGACGTTGTTGTTAATGAGCTGCTGCTCCACCTGGCCGATGTTCAGGCCGTATTCGATCAATTTGTTGGGATCGACTGCTACCTGATATTCCCGGGTGATGCCTCCGAAGCTGACCGTATCCACCACGTTCGGCACGGATTTGAACTGCTTCTCGAGCACCCAGTCCTGAAGCGACTTCAACTCCATGAGGTCGAAACGCGGGTTCGAGCTGGTCAGGGTGTACCAGTAGATCTGGCCGACCGGACTATAGTCCGCGCCGATCTGCGGCTGGATTCCCGACGGGAGCGATGCCTGCGAGACCCGTTCCAGCACCTTCTGCCGGTTCCAATCGTTTTGGGACTGGTCGTCGAAAATCAGCATGACGCTCGAGAGGCCGAACAGGGATGTCGAGCGGAGATGCTGCAAGTGCGGCAGCCCGTTCATCACGATCTCGATGGGGATCGTCACCTGCTGTTCGACTTCCTCGGCGGCACGCCCGGGCCACTGCGTGATGACCTGAACGTAGTTGTTGGCCACGTCCGGATAAGCTTCGATGGGCAGGCTCCGGAAGGAAAACGCGCCCCAGGCAAACAGAAGAATGGCGATGGCGAGGATCAGGAGGCGATTGTTCAGGGAAAAGTCGACGAGGCCCCGGATCATGAGTGTTTGCCTGCCTTAGCGGAACGTCACGACGCCTTCCGTGCTTTCTCCCGAATGGCTTCGGGCATGCTTGACCAGAGCGACAAACCTCTGCGTCAACTCACGAAGCCAGGTGGCGTTCCGCTTGCGGACGGCCTCCGACGGCATCAGGTCCTTGCCGACACCGATCGCGTCGGCGCCCGCATGAATGAAGTTCGCCACCGTGTGCTGCCTTACGCCGCCCGCCGCAATCAGCGGGATCTGCGGCAACGCCGACTTGATGGCGCGAATGTAGTGGTCTCCCCCGAGCTGGCTGCACGGGAAGACCTTCACCATGTCGGCCCCGGCTTTCCACGCACTGATGATCTCTGTGGGAGTCAAGGCGCCGGGCAGCACGAGCACTCCGTCCTTCACCGCCACGCCGACGACGGTCACGTCCAGGCCGGTGCTGGTCAGGAACATGGCTCCGGCATCGATGCAGCGCTGCGCGCTTTTGGCATCGAGTACCGTCCCGGCGCCAATGATGAGCTCCGGATGTTCGCGGGTCAATGTGGAGATCAAATCCAAGGCGTCCGGCGTGGTGAGCGTGATTTCGGCGATCGGGATGCCGGCGTCGGAGATGGTCTCTATGACAAACCGCGCATCCTCCGCCGCAGGCACGCGGATTGCGGGGATGATGCCGATCGCTTCAATGCGGGCACGAATCTCTGCCTTGTTCATGAGCCACCGTTCCCCCGTTTCACTGCTTAGCAGAGCATTGTAGCAGGTCGGCACTGTGCCGCCGCTCTTCAGGCTGCTAGCGTTCCCAGTGGACGCGGAGGCTCCCTACCGAGACCGGGCCGCGGTCGCGATTGTAGGCAGGATTCACCACGCGCTGATAGTCGAGGGTGAAGGTCCAGCGCCGCGACGCGTGCCAGGCATAATAGGCCTCCGTGATCGACTCCGGCGCGTAATTCAGGCGCCCGTCGCCGATGATGAAACCCAGGCCGCCCGCAGCCAGAAAGGCGCGGTCGTCGCCGGCCAGGTAGTTGCGCACCGCGGCGACGCCAATGGCATCTTTGGGCCGCTTCCAGCGACGGCCCTGGATCGAGAGACCGCTGCTGATCGAGCGGTCGATATGGGTGAACGCCCAGGTCTCGGTCTTGCCGTCACTCCAGCCGTAGCGGCCGAACGCGCCGATGTCACGCGCGATCTCCTGCTCCAGGTTCAGGCCGAAGCCGTACTTCTTGGTCCCGGACCGCCGCGTGGAGGCAAGGTCGGTCGTGCCGTCCGGGAGCAAGGCGTCGCGGAAGGTGCCGGCGTGTTCGCGGTTCAGAAATCCCAGGACGCGTAGCGCACCGGAGTGGCCGAAGGGTTTGTACCGCTGCTCCCACTCGGCGGCAACGCCCCGGTTTTTCGCGATCCGCGTGTCGAACGCGGGCCCATTGGCTTCGGTCGGCTCCATCACCGCGGCGGCTCGAAGGGACCAGGAACGCATGGCCAGCTCCTGCACCGTGCCGATGGTGTACCCGCGCGTGTCTGCCGGGTAGTCCCACGCTCCATTCGACATCAGGGCCCAGTTCATGAACTGGCGGCGCGGGTCGTGGCTGTAAGAGTTGTTGTCGAAGAAATCGGTGATGGCGAACTTTCCGGTGATCATGGTGAAGCGGCAAACGGGTTCGCGTCCGGCCACCTGGTTTTCGCCGCTTTCGACCATACCGGTTTCGGGACACAGTCCCCAGGAGTTGCGGAGATAGGCGCGCGCGGCGTAGAGCTGCGGCGTTGCCTCTGCTACCCGTGGAATCTCGCCGTTGGTGAAGCCGGCGATTCCGGTCACTTGACCGAAGCCCTTACCGCCGGCCAGTTCCGGATCGAAGACCAGTTCGGTCCACCGATTCAGGCGATAGGCGAGGAACACCGTCGCCGTGATCGAGACGCGGCTCTCGGGATGCGCCGGCAGGCTGTTTTCGCCCTCATAGGGCGAGTGGAACCAGCCGTGGTGCTGGCCGATCGAGGTCGCCTGGAAATGGATGCTCCAGTTGCCGGATTCGGAATCATCGCTGCTCTGCGCCATGGCCGAGGGCCACGGCGCGAGAATCAGTAAGATGAGTAGACGCAGGACGGGCATGTTTCACCTCCTTTGGCTCGGTGGGCGGGCCTGGGGCCCGAATCGCATTTTTGTGGAAACAGATCGGGGCAGGTCGGAAGTCTGCCCCGCGAGGCTCAGCGGAAGACCTTGGCCAGGTCCAGAACGTGGTAGAGCACCAGCAACATCATCAAAACCAGGTATGCGCGCAGACTGAGAAGCGAGATCCGCACGCTCGTGGTCATCGGCATCGGCCCGAGGGCTGCAATATCGACCTTCTCTTCCGGCGCATCGTCAAGCGGGTGGATCACGACAAAGCGGGTGTCGAACTTGTCGCTGTGGATGTGATTCGTCATCGTGGACATGTTTCGTTCTCCTTTCGTGGTTACCCGCCCCAGGAGGCCGGGAAAAGCTTAGGGGCCGCAACCTGCGCGGCCAAGATCAAAGACAGCGCGAACAGGACGATGATGATGGTCCAGTTCACCGCGTTGTTCCAGGGCTTGTTGGCGTAGTTCCCCAACAGCTCTTTGTCGTTCAAGAGAAGCTGCAGGAAGATGATGGCCGAAGGCAGCATCACCCCTGCCAGCACCTGCACGCTCAGAATGATCAGTTGCAGCGGCGCGCCCGGGATGAGCACCAGTCCCGCCGCGGCGGCGACACACAACAGGTACACCGAATAGAATCCCCCCGCCTTGCGGATCGGAAGCTGCAAGCTGTGCGGCCAGCCGCGGACCTCTCCATAGGCCCAGGCGCTCGAGAGAGAAATGGCGGTGGTGCCGAGCACGGCCGCGTTGATCATCATCAGCAGAATCGTGTTCTTGAAGAATCCGTTGGTGAAGCTGCCGATGTCCATGGCCATCTGGGCCGGATCGATAAACGTAAACCCATGGGCGCGCGAGGCGTTGCCGGCGATCATCATGCACGCCGCAACCGAAATCGTGATGCAGGCGCCCAGAAACGTGTCCAGCCGCGCCCACTTTACGTCCGCGAAACGGAGGCGTTTGTCGGCGATGCAGCTCTGCTGGAAGAAGAGCTGCCACGGCGCGACCGTGGTCCCGACGATCGCGATGACCAGGAAGATCAGGTCGGCGGTGATCCCGCCCGGCGGCACACTCGGGAGGAACGATGCCCGGACCAACTCGCCGGCCGGCGGACGCAGCCAGAACGCGATCGCATACCAGCTCAGGTCGAGGAGGCACAGGAACACCACGGTTCGCTCCCAGCGGCGATAGCTTCCCGTGACCGCCATCAGCACGAGTCCCGCTGCCACCAGAGGCACGCCGACCTTGGGATTCACGCCCAGCTTGTTCAGCGCCAGGTGGATGGCGGCAAACTCGGTCACCAGAGTCAGGAAATTGACCAGCTCCAGGTCGACCAGCGAGAACAGGCCCCACCACTTGCCAAACCGTTGATAGATCATCGCGGCATGACCTTTGCCGGTCGCAATGCCCAGCCGCACCACCATCTCCTGTATGAAGTAAGTGACCGGTAATAAGAGCAGAACCACCCACAGTAAGTGAGTCCCGTATTGTGCTCCGGCCTGGCTGTAAGTCGAAACCGCGCCTGCATCGTTATCCGCAACCATTACGATGAGTCCGGGGCCAAACACCATCAGGAAAGTCAACAGATGGAAGGTCCACTTGGACTTCACCACTCGCCCGCGGACCGGCGTGACTTCGGTATCCACGCCGGATGCGGGCATGGTCAGCACTTTGTTATTCATCGGAGCACCTCCTGTTCTGCGCTCTTTGAAGACACCAAGAGAGCGTTACGGCCGCGGAATCAACCGGCGCGGCCGGCGATCAAGGGTCAGGCTGGAGATGTCGAAGGAAGGAGAAGCGCCTTCGGCCCTCCGCTGTTCTCACCACACTCGTGCGAGTGGAAGCAGCGGCGGCCGAAGCGATAGCAACGGGCTATCGAACCGCCGGAACTTCCACGCCGAACTCCCCCGTACTCGGAGGCTTGTCGTCGTTAGGTTCCATATACCTTTCTGGAGGCGAGTCGAAACTCAGGAGGGAAACAAAAAACCATTTCCCCGAGCGGAAGAAATGGCCAACCATCGCGAGCGATTGCTGACGGATTTCCCCACTGGTCCAAGCTTCAGCACCGCACGCCGTGAGAGATCCGAGGACCTCAGCCACATTAGAGAAACCCTTAACCCGGGAGTCCCTGGTCCACCCTGACGAACATCTTTCGACGCCGGAGGGCAGTGGCTTGTATGCCGCGCGGACGCCTCGCCTACCGAGGATCCATGCAAATCGGGTGAATGCGACCTGAACGAGAGATCGCATCCATCCTTTTTCAAAGTACCGCTGGGGATTTTACCGTGTCAACAGAAAATGACGCCATGAAGCTTTCTTAACTTCAGGCAGCCACCGATTACTTGTGCGAACTCGCGTGGGGGTGCGTCCAGTTATACACGGCCCATGCCAGGCCGGCGAGGATGCCCAAAATAATGAGCACCTCCGGAACATCGAGCGAGCGCATTTCCTATCTCCCTGACCGAATTGTAGCGCCGGCCAGTAAGAAATGGAAGGCTTAAAACCGCGTCACTTCGGTGAAATTGAACCCGCCGGCCCGCATTGCCGGGACTACCATGTCGAAGGTCTCTTCGCCGGAGGCGCGTACCGCCGGCGACAGCATTTCCACGTTCGAAAGCATCTCGATCAGGCTCTGATTGAAACGGAAGTTCCTCACGCCGGCCGCGATCCGGCCATTCTCGACCAGAAAGGTTCCGTCCCGGGTCATTCCAGTGAAGATTTTCTGGTACGGATCGACCTCGCGGATATACCAGAGCCGCGTCACCAGGATGGCGCGATCCGCGGTGGCAACCATTTCGTCCAGGGAGGCCGCACCGCCTTGGATAACGATGTTCGTGGGCGCCTCGCCCATGTCGTTCGGCAGGGAAAAACCGTGGCCGGTCGGCTCGACGCTCGCATGGGCAGCGGCCTGCCGGCTGTAGGCGATCTCGCGCATCTGGCCGCGATCCACGAGGGCCAGGCGGCGGCGCGGGACGCCTTCGCCGTCGAAGGGCGCGCCGGACTGGTTCGGGTGCAGAACATCGTCGTGGATGGTAACGTTATCTCCGAAGAGCTTTTGGCCGATGCGGTCGTTGAGGAAGCTCCGGCCGTCGCGCACGGCAGTAGCTGAAAAGTCCATGAACATCTGGCCCACCAGATCGAGCACCGCCGCGGGCTCCAGTATGACGGTGTAGCGGCCGGGCGGCAACTCGCGTGGAGCACTCGATTGCTTGGCCTTGCGGGCCGCCGACTCGGCGAGCGCTCGTGGGGATATGGCTCGGTGGTCACAAGCGCTGGCCTTGGCCCAACCGGAGCTGTCCGAGGCCATGGCGGTGATCGAGAACCGCGCCATGGTCTCGCGATGCGTGGCGCGCACGCCGCGCGAATTGAAGAGCGTGAATTCGGTCTCGCCGGTGGAGTAGATGCCGGCGGCGGTCTGGCTTAGCGATTCTACGACCTGGATGGCTTCGGCCACGGATTCGGCGCGATGCCGCGGGGTAGCGGCCGCGGTTTCTTCGAAGTGGCGCGGACAGGCTGAAGCCTGTCCTACATAGAGCGGCAACAGCTCGGGATCGGGCTCCGTAAGGCGTGTGATCGCAATCGCCTGCGACACGACCCCTCGAATGGACTCCGCATCCAACCGGTTGGTGGACGCCCGGGCCGTGCGGCCGTCAATCAGCGGCCGGACGCTCAGGTGTGCCGCGCGCTCCGCGACGTTTTGATGGATGGCATTGTTCGCGAACCGGGTCAGCGCGGCGGTTTCGGTCGCCAGAATCGCCTCGACCTCCGTAACGCCCTGAGCGCGGGCGGCATCGACCACCTGTTGGAAGACATCATCCGGCATAGGCGCCACCGATTTTGATCTTGCGGAACCGCGCCGGGCTGGCGCCGTGACCCGTGCCCATCACCTGCTCCGGTTGTCCTTTGCCGCAATTGGGAACGCCCCACAGGGTCCAGTGGCGCCGGTCCGCGATGGCCACGCACGAATTCCAGAACTCGGTCGAAATGCCGCTGTAGCTGGGGTTTTTGAGCATGCGCACGCGGCGGCCGTTGCGAATCTCCCAGGCGATCTCACAGCCGAACTGAAAGTGGTAGCGCTTGTCGTCGATGGACCAGCTCCGGTTGGTCTCCATGTAGATGCCGCGCGCGTCGAGCACTTCGTCGAGCGATTGCTCGCCGGGCTCGAGGCTTACGTTGGTCATGCGGATTAGCGGCAGCCGCGTCCAGCCGTCGGCGCGCATGCAGCCATTGGAACGCGATTCGCCCACGGCCGCCGCGGTCTCCCGGGAGGTCATATATCCGGTGAACAGTCCGCCATCGATGATCTGGTTGCGCTGCGCGGGAACGCCCTCGTCGTCGAAGGCAAACGTCCCCAGGCCCGGACCGTGTTCCAGGCGCGCGTCGCACACCACGTTGACCATCGGCGAGCCGTACCGCAGGCGCCGGAGCTGATCGAGCGTCAGGAAGCTCATGCCCGCATAATTGGCCTCGCTGCCCAGGACGCGGTCGAGCTCGATGGGATGTCCGATGGATTCGTGGATCTGCAGCGCGAGCTGCGAGCTGTCCAGAATGAGATCGAACTCGCCCTCGGGGCACTGCGGCGCATCGTGCAGCGCGACCGCCTCTTCGGCGATGCGGCCGGCGTTCCCGACGAGATCGAGCTCGTCGATGAGTTCGTATCCTTTGAGCTGGTACTGCCCGCCGAAGGAATTGGGATAGGAGCGCTTCTGGATTTCGCCGTGGTTGTAGCTCAGGGCGGAAAACCCGGCGCCCGAAAGGTAGCGGGTCTGGTCGATTACGCTGCCGACGGTCGAGACGAAGATCTGGCGCACGCATTCGAAGTGCATGCTGGTTTCGGCCAGGCTGACACCCGCTACGCCGCGAAGGGTGGAATCCACCGATAGCAACGTGGCGAGCTGACGGTCAATCGACACCGTGAAGGGATCGATCTGTATCGGCGAGACCCAGACCGCTTCGTACTTGTTCTCCGGCGCCAGCACGACCGGGTGCTTGCGGGCCGCGGCGCCGGATCGCGCGATCTCCACGGCCAATGCAGCCGCCGATTCGATACCGCGAGCCGTCAGATCGTCGGTGGCCGCGAAGCCCCAACTGCCTCCCGCCAGCACCCGGATGCCGAGCCCGGCGGATTCCGAGCTCGCCACATGGCCTGGTTTACCGTTTTTGGTGGTCAGCTCCCGCTCGCGGGTCTCGACGGCGCGGACGTCGGCATACTCGGTATCCCGGCCCGACACCAAATCCAGGGCGCGAAGAGCGAACTCCTTCATCGCGGGGTGATCAGGCCGCCCAGTTTATCCTGCTCCGTGCTTGCCGTGCGCGGGAAACGCGTGGAATACGCCTCGGGATACTTCAGGCCGGATCCCGTGTTGTAGAGCACGATCCGGTCGGTCTGCTTGAGGAATCCGCTTTCCAGCAGCTTTTGTGCGGCGGCTATACATGCGGCGCCCTCGGGCGCGGCAAAGATGCCCTCGTCGGTGGCAAGCTGCACGCCGGCGTTCATCAGGTCTTCGTCGCGGATCGCGATCGCGGTGCCGCGGCTTTCGCGCACCGCATTCAGCACCAGGAAATCCCCGAGCGGCTTGGGAACGCGCAACCCGGCGGCCAGGGTGTGAGCGTTCTCGAAGAAGCGGCTGCGCGGCTCGTTTTCCTCGAAGGCGCGCACCACCGGCTGGCAGCCCTCGGCCTGGACCGCGATCATCTTCGGGCGCCGCGGGCCGATCCAGCCCAGCTTCTGCATTTCGTCAAAAGCTTTCCACATGCCGATCATGCCCACGCCGCCGCCCGTCGGATAGAAAATGGCGTCGGGCAGTTCCCAACCCATCTGCTCGGCCACCTCGTACCCCATGGTCTTTTTGCCTTCGATGCGGTACGGCTCCTTCAGCGTGGAGACGTCGAACCAGCCCTCCGCCGGGCCGCGCTCGGCCACCATTTTCCCGCAGTCGCTGATCAAGCCATCGACGAGCGTGACCTGCGCGCCGTACGCCTTGCACTCCAGGTAGTTGGATTGCGGAACGTCGCGCGGCATGAAAATGTGGGCTTCGATGCCGGCGGCGGCGGCGTACGCCGCCATCGCGCTGGCAGCGTTGCCGGCCGACGGGATGGCCACCTTCCTGATACCCAGCTCGACGCACATCGAAACCGCGCAGGAGAGCCCGCGCGCCTTGAAGGACGCCGTCGGGTTCATGCCCTCGTCTTTCACCCACAGAGAATCCGCACCGATTCGCGCCCCCAGGCGATTGGTTCGCAGGAGCGGCGTCCAGCCCTCACCGAGGCTGACGATCGACGCATCCGAGGGCGGCAGAACGGGAGCGTAGCGCCACATGCTGGCACGCCCGTTGGGAACTTCGCGCCGGAGCCAGCGGTGGCGAAGTCTCACCAGGTCGAAGCGTACCAGCAGGGGACCGCCGCAGGTACAGAGGTTGGCAACCGCCTGCGCATCGTAACGCGTGCCGCACAGGCTGCATTCCAGATGGGACGCTTTAGACATGCAACAGCAAGTCTAACATCTGGCTCCGCGCGGCTAGTGCCCGGTACTTTTGGTGCGATTCGAGCCGAAAACCCCAAAAAGTCCTAGCACTTGCACGCTGCCGCGGTCTATGGAACAGACTTCCCTTTCGTGGTGAAATCGAGCCATGAACGTCGATGCAGTGGTGCTTGCACTGATTGCGATGGCAGATCTGGCGTTCATCGCGCACCTCCGGCAGAGGCGGCGGATGCACCTGCGGGAGAATCGCGTGATGCGCAGCCTCACGTTGGCTGTCCGGCGCGAAAACGGCCAGATCGTGATGCCGAAACGGATGCGTTGGGCCAGGGCGTTCTAAAGCCGGCCGCTTACAACTGCTCGATCTCTCCGGCCAGCAGCGCGACGTGCTCCTCTTCTTCCGCCGCTAATTCCTCGCAGAGCTCCTTCTCCAGTCCTGCGGGCAGGCTGCGCGCCAGGCCCCGAAAATGGTCGCGGGTCCGCTGCTCCGTTTCCAGCGCGATCTGGTAGAGATCGCGGACGGCGGCGTCTTCCGAAATGCGGATGCCTTTGAAGAGCCAATTCGATAGCAGAGTGTTCTCGTCAGCCGAGAGCTCGACGACCTCGCGATCGAGGTGCGCATGGTACTTTTCTTCCAATTCGTGCAGATGGTCGAGCTCGGCTTCGTACAGCCGCTCGAGCACCGCCCGCTGCTCCGGAGTGCGTGCCCGGTCGCGGGCCAGCTTGTAGAAGTGGAACGAGTTCAGCTCGAACTGCACCGCGTCCCGGATGGCCTGGAAGCGCATCGAGTCGCCCAGGTCGCGATCGCGGATGATTTCGAGATCGCCGCCGCACAGGAAGCATTTGCCGTACGGCACGGCCAGCCCGCTGGTGAGTTTGAAACAGCTCTTGCACCGCCAGGTGTAACGCACCTGTGCGCAGCAGATTTCGTCGTCCTCGACGACGCTTCGGCACTTGGGACAAGTCGATGGCATGTTACACCTTCCCTGCTTCCGCGAGTTCCCCGGGGACGTCGGGCGTCAGAATCCCCATGTATTCGAGCATGCCGCGCGCGGCTCGTTTGCCGGCGCCCATGGCGAGAATCACTGTGGCGGCGCCGGTGACGATGTCGCCTCCGGCGAAGAGGCCCGGAATCGACGTCATGCCGGTCCGCTCGTCGACATCGATGTACCCCCACTTATTGGTTTTCAGCCCGGGCGTAGTTTGCGCGATGATCGGGTTGGCGGTGGTTCCCAGCGCGTAGACTACGGTATCCACGTCGATCAGGGACTCCGAACCAGGTACCGGCACCGGCCGCCGGCGTCCCGAGGAATCGGGCTCGCCGAGTTCCATCTTCTGCACGCGCATTCCAGTGACCCAGCCGGCGGAGTTCCCGATGATCTCCACCGGATTGGTGAGCCACTGGAACTGGATGCCTTCTTCGATAGCGTGTTCCAACTCCTCGGCCCGCGCCGGCGACTCCCGGCGCGACCGGCGGTAAACGATGGTCACCGCTTCCGCGCCCATGCGCAGCGAGACGCGGGCGGCGTCCATGGCAGTATTGCCTGCGCCCACCACCGCAACTCGTTTGCCCATGCCGACCGGTGTGTCGTACAGCGGCTGGCGGTAGCCGCGCATCAGGTTGACGCGGGTGAGGAATTCGTTGGCGCTGAACACGCCATTGAACGCCTCTCCCGGGATGCCGGCGAATTTCGGCGAGCCCGCGCCCGTGCCGATGAAGGCGGCTTCGTAGCCCATTTCGCCGAGCAATTGGGGAATCGTAAAGAGCTTGCCGATGATGGTGTCGAGCCGGATCTCGACGCCCATCTTGCGCAAGTTCTCAATCTCCGTGTCGATAATGATGTCCGGCAGGCGGAATTCGGGGATGCCGTACTTGAGCACCCCTCCGGCGACGTGGAGCGCCTCGAAAATGGTTACCGCCACGCCCGCCTGTGCCAGGCTGCCCGCGCACGCCAGCCCGGCCGGACCGCTGCCGATGATGGCGGCCTTCTTCTTCGCGCTGCCGTTGGCGGACGGGAACTCGTCCCAATCGCGGCCAAATGCGGCATCGGCCACGAAGCGCTCCAGGCGCCCGATGGCCACCGGCTTGAACTTGGCGCCGACCACGCAAGTGGCTTCGCACTGGGATTCCTGCGGGCAGACACGTCCGCAGACCGCCGGCAGCGAATTGTCCTTTTTCAGGATCTGGTACGCCTCTTTGATATCGCGCCGGGCCACGGCGGAAATGAAGCCCGGAATATCGATGCCGACCGGGCACCCCGGCACGCAGCGGGGCTTCTTGCAGCGCAGGCAGCGTTCCGCCTCGTGCAGCGCGCCTTCGAGTTGCAGGCCAAGAGCAACTTCGTTGAAGTTCCGCGCCCGGGCTTCCGGGGTCTGGTGCGGCATGGGAGCCCGCTCGGGCGGGATGGTCTTGATGTTCTTCGGCAGGCGCGGACCGGCGGGAGCCGGAATCGGTTCCGGCAGTTCGCAGGCGGCCACAATCGAGGGCGGCGGCGGCGCCGTGGCCCGGTCGGTCAGGCTGGCCAGTTTGGCGCTCTCGCTGCGAAAGCGCTCCATGGCAGCTTTTTCCTCGCGCTCGAAACGCTTTTGGCGCAGAGACAGCTCGTCGAAATTCACCAGGTGGCCGTCGAAATCGGCCCCGTCCACGCAGGCGAACTTCATGGCGCCGCCGACCGTCACGCGGCACGACCCGCACATGCCCGTCCCATCGACCATGATCGAGTTCAGGCTGACGATGGTCGGGATCCCAAATGGCCGCGTGGTCTCGCAGCAGGCTTTCATCATCGGGATCGGTCCGATGGCGACCACTTCGCACACGTCCGTCTCCCTGGCCAGGACATCCGCCAAGGCGTGGGTGACGAAGCCTTTACGGCCATAGGTGCCGTCATCGGTGGTGACGATCAGGCTGTCGCTGTATTCGCGGAACTGATCTTCCCAGAAGACGAGATCGCGGCTGCGGAACCCGACAATGGAAACGGTACGGTTGCCAAGCTGTTTGTACGCGCGGAGTTGCGGGTAGATGGGCGCTACACCCAGACCGCCGCCCACCAGGACCACCGTGCCCTCGAGCTTGCGAATGTGGCTGGGGAGCCCCAAGGGCCCGATGAAATCCAGGATGGTGTCGCCCTCACGCAGGCCCATCATCTCGGTGGTGGTTTTTCCAACAGCCTGGATGACTACGGTGACCGTCCCGGCTACGACATTGAAGTCCGCGACCGTCAGCGGAATGCGTTCGCCATGCTCATCGATGCGAGCCATGACAAAATGGCCGGGACGTGCCGCGCGCGCCACATCGGGCGCTTTCACGTCCCAGAGAAAGGTGGTGGGGCCGAACTGAATCCTACGAGTGATGAGAAACACAACACCCCCTGAGAAGCACCATAGTAGCAAAATTCCGGTTGTTTTGGGTCTGGATATATTGTAATCCTGGGATCGGGTCAGGACTTGCTCATCAGGAGCGAAAATGCCTCGGTTTGGCGGCTTTCAAAACTGAAAGCGGAGGCAGCCAGGTACAGGAGCCAGGTCCGGTATGTCCGTTCCCCGACCAGTCGGATGCAGTCGTTTCCGCTCTTCCTCAGCCGGGCGACCCATTCCCGGCAGGTTCGCGCGTAGTCCTCACGCACGCTGCGGATATCGAGGATGCAGAAGCCGGCCCGTTCGGCTTCACGGATGACATCCGACAAGTGCGCCAGCTCGCCTCCCGGAAAGACGTTTCTTAAGAGGAACCAGGTTTGGGGATCCGCGCCGACACCCTGCGGCCGGCAGATTCCGGAGTTCAGGAAACGGCCCCCAGGTTCAAGAATGCGATAGATCTTGTGAAAATACTCGCCGAGGCGGTGTCGTCCGACGTGCTCGAACATGCCAATCGACGCGATCTTGTCGAACGGCTGCCCGATCTCGCGATAGTCCATTTCCAGCACGCGCACTTCGCCGGCGAGCCCGCGCGCCTGAATCGACGAATTTGCGAACTCGTACTGATTGTGGCTGAGCGTGCATCCGGTAGCGCGCGCCCGATAGCGCTCGGCGGCATGAATCAGGAGCGCCCCCCAACCGCAGCCGATGTCGAGAAAGCGCTGATCCGGACGGAGATCCAGGTCCCTGCAGATCCCGTCGAGTTTTGCCTCCTGGGCCTGCTCCAACGACCAGTGGGGGTCCCGGAAGCAGGCGTCGGAATACACCAGCCGCGAATCCAGGAATTGACGATAGAACGCATTCGAGAGGTCGTAGTGGAACCGGATGTTGCGCGCGGCGCGAGTGCGGCTCTGGATCCAGGTCTCGATTCTTGCTGGCGCCAGTCCGGCGGCGAGGGTCCAGAACCAATCCAGGAAGCCAGTGCGATGGAGTCTGTCTTTCAAGCGCAGCGCGGCGATCAGGTCGCCGGAGACGTCGAATTGACCGCGAATGAAAGCCATGGCCGCGGAATGCGAATCGCCCTCCAGGATTCCGCGCAACTGGGACTCGTCCGTGACCACCAGCGTGAATCGAGGCGTTCCGCTGCCACACACCTCGCTCTTGCCGGAGCGGAACTCGACGGCATAGGAGATGTCGCGCGCACCCGTGGTTTTTTCTTCAAAACCGGTCGCCTCACTGTGTGGCACGATCATCGCCTCACTGAGGGATTTGGGCGAACCCAATACGCCGCGTGCTCGAGCTCCTCCCGGCACTCGGCGGATATTCCACTACCATTTTCGCACCACGGATCAATGGACGTCGTTCAGGCAGTCGCTTCCACCTGATACCATAGCCACAAAAACATGACCCGCCGCGATCTACTCCGTGCCTGCACCGCCGCCCCGCTGGCGGCCGCCGCTTCCGCCCAAATGCGTTACCAGCCGACGTGGGAATCCATCGACAGCCGCCCATGTCCCGCGTGGTACACCGGCGCCAAGTTCGGCATCTTCATTCACTGGGGCGTCTACAGCGTTCCGTCCTACGCACCCCTCCATTCGAAGGGCGAGACCATGTACGCGGAGTGGTATTGGAATTCCCTGAACACGGGCGCCGCGTCTTCCACAAAGAAGTTCCACGACCGCGTCTACGGACCCAACTTCCAGTACTTCGATTTCGCTCCGATGTTCAAGGCCGAACTCTACGACCCCGATCATTGGGCCGACATTTTCCAGCGCTCCGGCGCGCGGTACGTGGCGCTGACCAGCAAGCACCACGAGGGTTTCACGCTCTGGAAGAACGCGGACGCCAATCGCACCTGGGGACGCCCGTGGAACGCCGTGGATGTCGGTCCTCACCGCGATATCGCGCTGGACCTGATGGAGGCCGGGCGGCGTAAGGGCCTTCACATGGGCATCTACTACTCGCTCTACGAGTGGTACAACCCACTCTGGCTCTCCGATAAGAAGCGCTATGTGGCCGAGCACATGTTCCCGCAGTTCAAAGACGCGGTGACGCATCTGAAGCCCAGCATCATTTTCAGCGACGGCGAATGGGAGCTCACCAGCGCCGAGTGGCGCTCGCCGGAGCTGCTGGCCTGGCTCTTCAACGAATCGCCGGTGCGCGACGAGATCGTGATCGACGACCGTTGGGGCAAGGACACGCGCCACAAACACGGCGGCTACTACACCACCGAATACACCAGCGGCATGCAGCAGGCGGCGCATCCCTGGGAAGAGAGCCGCGGCATGGGCTACTCCTACGGGTACAACCGAAACGAGAAGGCCGAGGACTATCGCACCGACCGCGAGCTGCTGATGATGCTGATCGATATCGTGAGCCGTGGAGGCAACCTCTTGCTGGATATCGGGCCCACCGCGGATGGCCGGATCCCGGTCATCATGGAGGAGCGTCTGCTACAACTCGGCGACTGGCTGCGGCCGAACGCGGAGGCGATCTACGGTACGCACGCGCGCAGTGTCACGCGCCAGTGGAGCCAGGGAACGGTGCCCAAGCTCGAAGTCAAGGAGTACATGTCGGACTATCCGATCTCCGCGCTGGTGGATTCGCCGCCAGCCGGCAACGCCCGGGTGGATGCGTTCTTCACGGCCAACAACGGCGCGGTGTACGCCATCCTGCCGCGGCGGCCGGCCGGCGAGATCGTCCTGAATGACATCGACGGCAACGTGCGCGTCACTCTGCTCGAAGGCGGCCAGGCGCTGGAATCGACGCGACAGGGCAAGCAACTGCGGATTCGGGTACCAGCCGCACTCTCCGCAAGTCTGCCGGCGCGCCAGGCTTACGTGCTCAAGCTCGCGGGAGCCATGTAGGACAGGCTTCAGCCTGTCCCGGACCGGCTGAAGCCGGTCCCACAATTACCGCGAGAACATCACTCTCCCACCGACTATCGTGTACACCACGTCGGTCGCGGGAATCTCGTCCTCCGGAATGGTCATGATGTCCCGCGAGAGCACGGTGATGTCGGCAAGCTTGCCCACTTCCAGCGAGCCTTTGAGCTTTTCTTCGAACGCCGCGTACGCGTTGTTCCACGTGTACGATTTGAGCGCTTCCTCGCGGCTCATGCGTTGATCGGGATAGAAAACCGCGCCGTCTTTGAGCTTCCGGCTCACGCTCGCGTAGAACGAAGCCAGCGGGCTGACGTCCTCCACCGGCGCATCGGTACCGTTGCCGACGATGGCCCCGGTCTTCATGAGCTTCTGCCACACGTAGGCGCCTTCTTCCGCCCGCTTCGGCCCCAGCCGCAAGAGCACGTAGGGTGCGTCGCTGGTGCAGTGCACGCCTTGCATCGCGGCGATCACGCCCAGCTTGCCGAAGCGCGGAATGTCGGCTGCGTTGAGGTGCTGCGCGTGCTCGATCCGCCACCGGAGATCCTTGCCCGGCTTATCGGGATGGGCCTTGAACGTGTCCTCGAATATGTTGAGCGTCTCGCGATTGGCGCGATCGCCGATGGCGTGCACGCACAACTGGTAACCGTGCTGGATGGCGAGCTCGGCGGTCTTGCGGATGTCCGCGGGGTCATCGGTATTGAGTCCGCTGGAGTTCGGGCTGTCGGTGTACGGTTCGAGCAGCCAGGCGCCGCGCGGCCCCAGTGCCCCGTCGATGGCGCGTTTGATCGCGCGGACCGTGAAGAAATTATCGCCGGCTCCGATCATCCGGTACTGATCGAGCTTCGGCGCAATCACGTCGTTGGGCATGCGGAGCATCATCCAGATGCGCAGCCGCAGCTCGTGGTTGTCGGCCATCTTCTTCAGGACGTCAATCGTGGAAAACGGCGACCCCGCATCCTCGAACGTGGTGATGCCCTTCGAGAGCGACTCGTCGATGGCCAGCTTGATCGCCCGGTTCGTGATTTCGGCGCGCTCGGCGGGCGTGCGCCGATTCTCGGCCTCGGTTCGCGCGCGGCTCACGACGCCCTGCGCGCGTTCGCGCAGCAGGCCCGTCGGGTTGCCCTTTGAGTCCTTGAGAATCTCTCCGCCCGAGGGATTCGGCGTGGCGGCAGTCACACCCGCGAGGTCCAGCGCCTTTCCGTTGACGAACGCCGCGTGCCCGCTGGCGTGTGTCAGGAGCACGGGGTTATCGGGCGAGACCTTGTCCAGCGAGGCGTGAAGCGGGAAGCCCTCGACGTTCGGTTCCGGAGCCTGGCTCCACTTCGACTGGTGCCATCCGCGGCCGATAATCCACTCGCCCGGCTTCGCCTGCTTCACGGCGCGCGCCACCTGCGCGACGATATCGTCCCAGGTGCGCGCTTCTCTCAGATCCAGCCCCATGCGGAACTCGCCGACGCCGGTGAAGTGGCCGTGGCCTTCGATGAAGCCCGGGATAGCGAGCGTCCCGTGCAGGTCGATGACCTTGGTGTTCGGCCCGATCCAGCGCTGCGCGGCGGAATCGGCGCCGAGTGCGGTGATGCGGCCTCCGCGCGCCGCCAGAGCTTGCGCCACGGGCGCCGCCGCATTCATGGTGACGATTTTTCCGTTGCGGAGCACCAGGTCGGCCGGCTGGGCCAAAGCAGCCGCGGCAAGCGCGGCATGAGCCGCGAAGATGGATACACGCATGGGTACAGGATAACGTCTAGTCCTGGCGCAGGGCATCCACCGGGTCGAGCCGGGAGGCCCGCCGGGCGGGCAGGTAGCTCGCCGCAAATGCGGCAAAACCGAGCAGCACCGCGGCGAGCAGCGGCAGCGTGTAGTCGGCGGCAGCGAATCCGAAGAGCGTGCTGCGAAGGGCGCGCGTGGCGGCAACGGATCCCGTACCGCCCACCAGGAGGCTCGCCGCCATGAGCAGCGATGCCTCGCCGAGCACCATCCGGTAGATGCCCGCGCGCCCGGCGCCGAGCGCAATGCGAATTCCGATTTCGTGCGTGCGCCGCTCCACCGCGTACGAGAGCACGCCGTACACGCCGATATAGGAAAGCGCCAGCGCGATCAATCCGAAAGTCCCGGCGATCGCCGCCAGCAGCTTGTCGTTGCCGAGCCCGCCCTCGAAGGCTTCTGCATAGTTGCGTATCGCCCCGATTTTGAGATTGGGGTCCACCGATTTCACGGCAGCCCGGGCCGCGGCAGCCGCCTGCGCCGGATTGCCAGCCGGCCGCAGCACAATGCCGGTCACCGGAGCTGGGCTTTGGGCGATTGGGACATACAGGACGAAACCGAAGGGCTCGCGCGCGCTCGAGAAGCGGACATCCCGGGCGACGCCAATCACCTGCATCGCGTCTCTTGCGGCGTAGCGGTCTTTCTGCGAGACAGAGCGGCCGATCGCACTCCCGGCGCCGAACAGCGCTCGCGCGGCACCCTGGTTCAGGACTACCACCGGCGCGGCCCCGGCGCGGTCCTCCGCGGTGATGCCCCGCCCCGCGACCATCGGAATCCCCATGGTCTCGAAAAAGCGGGGCGACACGCAGACCAGGCGCGTGACGTCGGTACGCTGCGCGGGACGTTCCGGCGTGGAGATACCGACCGTCCGCAGGAGCGATGACATGGGACCAAATGCGGATACCGCCGCCGAGCGAACGCCCGGAAGCGAGTTCATCCGTTCGTACAGCGGCCAGACCAGTGCTCCCTGGTGCGCGATCGCCTGAGGCGTCAGTTCCAGCGGAATATCTACCAGCAGGGTGTTGCGGCTCATGCCGAAGTCCTGATGCCGCAGATTCCAGAGCGAGCGCGCAAACAAGGCCGCGCCGCAGATCAAGACCAGCGACAGCGAGATCTGGGCGACCACCAGCGCATTGGCGAAGTGGCGCCGCCGCGCGCCGGCAGTCGTCCGGTGCTGTGCCTGCAAGGCCGAATGCACATCCACCCGCGTGGCGGCGAAGGCTGGCGCGAGTCCAAACATGCAAGTACACGCCAGGGCGGCCGCGACCGTGAAAATCGCCTGGTGCCAGCCCGCTTCGAGGTGCAGCCCGGTACCCACGGATGCCAGCGCGGCCAGGGCCGAGGCGCCGCGCGAACCGAGCGGGATGGCCAGCGCCACGCCTGCCGCGCAGAGCACCAGGCTCTCGGTCAGCAACTGCCGGAGGATGCGCCCCCGGCCGGCGCCGAGTGCCAGCCGCACCCCGATCTCGTGTGTGCGAACCGCTGCCCGCCCGAGAAGAAGATTTGCCAGGTTGCTGCAAAGCATGACGAGCACCAGGCCGGCCATCCCCATGAGCAGCCATAAGGGCCGTTCGAAGCGCCGGTCGAGATCGCCGATGCCGCGATTCGCCGGCGCCACACGCACGCGGTAGCTTCTGCCGAAGCGCGTGACCGTAAGATGCGCGAACTCGCGGAACAGCGGGTCCAGCGCCGCCTCCGCCTGGCGCGCCGTGACACCCGGTCGCAGACGGCCGATCATGGAGAGCCACGAATATGCCGCGCCGTTGATGCGGTCGCCGGGCGTGATCACGGGCTGGAGGCTCATGGGAACCCAGAAATCTCTGGCCGCGCCCGGAGTTTCACCGAAGAACCCGGCCGGCGCAACGCCGATGATGGCGGCGCGCGCTCCGTTGAGTTGCAGAGTCCGCCCGATCGCGGAAGTGCTGCGGGCGTATTCCCGTGTCCAGTATGCGTCGCTGAGCACCGCGACGGGTTGAGCCCCGGGACGGTCGTCATCTTCCGTGAAAACGCGGCCGATCTGAGCCGGGATGCCGAGCGTCCGGAAATACGCGCCGCTCACCATGAACCCCCGCCCGCCATCGGGTGCCGGCAGCCCGACGTCGCTGACTGCGAACAGGGAGTCGAGCACCTGCTGCCGTGCGGCCAGTTCGCGGAACAGCGGATAGCTGACGCGTTGTGGGTCGCTGCCCTCGAGAAACTGAATCTGCACCAACCCGCCTGGGTCGCGAACCGGAAGCTCGCGGAACAGTACGGCGTCCAGCACGCGGTAGATGGCGAGGTTCGCGCCGATGCCGAGAGCCAATGTAAGGACCGCGGCGACGGTGAAGCCCGGGCTGGCTCGCAACTGCCGCAAAGCATAGACAACGTCCTGCGACATGTGGTCCAGCAGAGGAATGCGTCTCTGTTCGTAGTAGAGTTCGAGCGCCTGGGTAGTACCTGAGAACTGGCGGCGCGCTTCGGCGTGCGCCGCCTCCGCCGTCATGCCGCGCCGCTCGTATTCCGCGGCCAGCAACGCCCGGTGCGCGGCCATCTCCTCGGATAGCTCCGCGGGTGTACGGCCGCGGCCGGCCAGGCGGGAGAGCAGCACGCGCAGCCAGGTCACGATTCGCCCTCCAGCATGCGCGCCATCATGGCCACCGTACGCGACCAGTTCTCCGCCTCCTCGGCGAACTGTTTCCGGCCGGCGCGCGTGATGGTATAGAAGCGCGCGCGGCGGTTGTTGTCGCTGGCGCCCCAATGGCTGGTGATCCAGCCTTTCTGCTCCAGGCGCAGCAGGGCCGGATAGATTGTCCCCTGGTTCAGCTCCAGCGCGCCTTCGGCGACCTGCTCGATCCGCCGTGCGATCCCGTATCCGTGCAGCGTGCCCAACGTGTCGAGCGTCTTGAGCACCATGAGGTCGAGAGTGCCGTAAGGTACTTCACTCCTGTTGTCCATCAACAGAGAGGATACGCCCCGCCGGCTGGCAAGTCAACGGGTCGCTTACAGCAGCTTCAGGGACTCGGGATCCCAGCGGCAGATCTTGCGCTCGAAATAGCTGAGGTTCGAAAGCAGGGCCGGACCCGCGGCGCGATAGCCGAACAGGGCGTCCTCGGTCACCGGCTTCCGGGAACGGACCGCCGCCTGAAACACGCGATGGTGGTCGATGGCATCGTTGTATCCCTTCGGCGGCACGAACTTCTCCTCGGCGGACATCTGGGCGGAATCCACCTTCGGACGTTGCGGGTACTTCTCGCGGTATTCCTTGAGGTACTGGTCCTGGATTGCCTTGGGAAAGGTATCGATCGTGTATCCGGGCTCGGCTTCGCGCGGCACCTTGGAGAGCGTCACGTCGTTCTCGACCGACATGATGCCTTCGCTGCCGATGAAGCGCAGCCCGGCGTTCTCGGTGGCGCCATCCACCAGGTTCACGCGATACATGACGTTGAACGCCGGGAAGCGCCCGCGCGCGGGGTAATCGTAGAGCGCGATCATCACGTCCGGAACATCGCGGCCGTCCTTCCAGAAACGCAGGCCGCCGGTGGCATAGACGCGCTCGGGACCGATGGCATCGGCGGCGAAGTGCAGACCGCTGATCAGGTGCACGAACAAATCCCCCGGAACACCGGTGCCGTAATCCTGGTAATTGCGCCAACGGAACAGCCGGATGGGCTCGAAGGGACGCTTCGTCGCCCGGCCCAGGAAGCGGTCCCAGTCGATATTGGAGGGCGAGGCATCGGGAGGAATCGAGTATTGCCAGGCACCGAGGGCGCTGTTGCGGTCCACCCAGGCTTCCACGGTGTTGAGGTCGCCGATCGCCCCCGCGTTGAGGAGCTCTTTGGCCTTGGCGTAGATGATGCTGCTGACTCGCTGGCTTCCCACCTGGAAGATGCGGCCCGTGCGGCGGGCAGTCTCGATCACGCCCGGTCCATCGGCGAGCAATTGCACCATCGGCTTCTCGCAATACACGTCTTTACCCGCGTTCATGGCGTCGATGGAGATGGCCGAGTGCCAGTGGTCGGGCGTGGCGATGATGACCGCGTCGACGTCCTTGCGGGCGAGCACCTCGCGGTGATCGCGGCTGGTGAAGACGTGATCGCCGAAAACTTCGCGGATGCGCTTGAGGCGGCCGTCATAAACGTCGCAGGCGGCGACGATCTCGGCTCCGCCCAGCGAGAGCGCGTTGCGCATGTCGTAGAAGCCCTGCCCTCCGCTTCCGATGAGGGCGTAGTGAATCTTGTCGTTGGCAGAGGTTTGAGCCTGTGCGGCCGCGAGCCCCGCGCCCGCGGCGGCACCGAGAAAATGGCGTCGGTTGATCGGCATGGTTCTAATGTACTCCCGCGCGCGGGCCCTGGAGGCCCGCGTGGGACAGGATTTAGCCTGTCCTGGACCGGCTGAAGCCGGTCCCACGGGCGTAACGTGCTGGCGTTACTTCAGCCACCCTGCCACCACTCCGTTCTTCAGCCCCTCCACTACGCAATCCGCGTTCAGCTCAGCCCCCGCCCGCGACGTGTGAGTGTGCTCATCGGCGAACAGCGGCTCCACTTTCTCCGGACCCAGCGCATCGTACTTCGCCGCGATGATCTCGTTCAGATCCACGAAACCCACGCCCTCCTGCGCCGCCACCTCCGCGGCCCACTTCTGGTACGAATCCGAGCTGCGCACCACCTTCCCGCCCTTCCAGATCTTCCGCGGCACGGGCGAGCACACGATTGGTGTTGCGCCTTTGGCTTTCGTATCGGCGATGAACTTCCGCAGATACCAGCCGTAGGTGTGCACCACCTCGTGCTGCCTCGTGATCGGGTTGTCGATCTCCTGCGACTCGTCGCCGGTGCCCTTGATTGTCCCCCGCGCCCGCGCTGCGTCGTCCAGCGGACCGTTGTCGTTGTGGCCGAACTGCATCATCACCACGTCGCCGGGCTTCATCATGGCGAGCACCTTGTCCCACCAGCCCATGGTCAGAAAGGTGCGGCTGCTCAGGCCGCCTACGGCGCGGTTCACCACGTTCACCTTCGCCGCGTCGAAGCGGTCCACCAGCGGCTCGCCCCAGCCCCATTGGCCGTTGGCGCCGTCGCCGCGGCCGTTGCGCACCGTCGAATCGCCGATCAAAAATAGCGTCGGCAGCTTGGGATCCTTCGGCACCGGCAGGTTCAGCCGGTCCGTGGAGAGCAGCACCGGATATGGCTCCACGGCCTTTCCTTTTTCCGACAGAAACGCCGCCAGCGGACTCCCGTTTCCCTTCAGTCCCGCGACCACCATGCCGGCGTTGAAGTCGGCGCCCTCCGGACTCGTGTGCGTATGGTCTTCGGGAAACCAGGACTTCACCTTGGCTTCACCCATCTTGTCGTACTGGTCGGCAATCGCGTTGGTCACATCCACGAACGGCACGCCCTCCGCCCTGGCGACCTCCGCCGACCAGCGCCAGAACTGGCCGGAGCCGCGCTCCACCTTGCCGTCCTTCCAGATATTCCTCACCGTCAGCGACAGTACCACCGGGTTCGCGCCCGCGGCTTTAGTCTCCTCGATCATCTTCCGCAGATAGTGGCCGAACGCATACACGGTTTCCCGGCCGCCGTTCGGCAGCGTGAACTCCTGCGATTCCTCGCCCGTGCCCGGCAGCGAGCCGCGCGCCCGGTCCTTGTCCGGCGGACCGCCGTCGTTGTGCCCGAACTGGATGAGGACGTAATCGCCCGGCTTCAATTCGGCGCGCACCTTCTCCCAAAGGCCCTCGGTGAGGAAGGTGCGGCTGCTGCGCCCGGCACGCGCGCGATTGACCGTCCGCGCCTTCGACTGGTCGAAGTAATCGGCGAACGGGTCGCCCCAGCCGCGCCGGTCGACGTTGCTCGCGGTGGAATCGCCGACTACCCAAACCGTTGGCTGCGCGCCCGCCGCGGCTGCAGTCAGAGCCAGCATCGAAAACGCTTTCAGTAACTCCATACGTGCCCCACATTGTACTAACATGGGTACTGCTCGTAACGGCTCTCTGATCGATTCGGCCCATGTCCCAATCTCCGGTAACTCACTCGTCCGCCACGTTTGCGTACGTAGCGCCGTTCGTTGCGTTCGTGGCTGTAATGGCCCTGGAACGCGTGCTCGCCCTGCCGCTCCAGTGGCTATATCCGGCGCGCTTCGCGATTGTTCTCGCCATCGTCCTGGTTTTCTCGCGGCCCTATCTCACCTCGCGCCCCGGCTCTCCCGTCGCCAGCATCGTAATCGGGCTGGTGGTCTTCGGTATCTGGATCGCGCCCGACTTACTTTTCGGTTACCGGAATACCTTTCTGTTTAACAACGGGCTCACCGGGGCGGCGAAAAGCTCGCTACCGCCTGGATTGCGGCAGAACGCCGCTTTCCTCGTCCTGCGGTGTGTTTCCGCCTTTGCGCTGGTTCCGGTGGTGGAAGAGCTGTTCTGGCGCGGATTCCTGATGCGCTGGCTGATCCGCACGGACTTTCTGAAGGTGCCGCTGGGTACCTGGTCGGCTTACTCTTTCTGGATCGTCGCCATTCTCTTCGCCTCCGAGCATGGACCTTACTGGGAAGTCGGCCTCCTCGCGGGTATTGTTTACAATTGGTGGATCGTCCGCACCCGCAACCTGGCCGATTGCATCCTGGCCCACGCGGTGACGAACGCCGCGCTTTGTGCCTGGGTGCTCTACACCGGCCAGTGGCAATACTGGATGTGAAAGTAAGGCGAAACCCGCCTCCCTACCCGGCGCGTCTCACATATTGACAGGTGCATGAAGCGTTCCTTCTCCCTGTCTTCCGCTCCGGAC
Source organism: Verrucomicrobiia bacterium (assembly GCA_035578025.1). GTDB lineage: Bacteria > Acidobacteriota > Terriglobia > Bryobacterales > Bryobacteraceae > Solibacter. The sequence goes on along the minus strand of DATJYJ010000625.1, from coordinate 2,075 downwards.
GCACGGGAGTCGGGCCCCGCGTCCGGAGCGCGCTCCGGGGCTCTCGTATAATGTAAGTGCCATGCCCAAGGGCAAAGACCTGGAAGCGCGCCTCCAGCGTACGGAACAGCAGCTCGCCTTGTTTCAGAAGATCAGCCGGTTCATGGTTCGGGAGCTCTCGCTCAGCGACGTTCTGCAAGGTATCGTGTCACTGATGGTCGAGTTCACCCAGTGCGACTCCTGCCTGGTATACCTGATCGACGGCGACGACCTGGTTCTGTGCGCGTCCAACACGCCGCACCCCTCTACCATCGGCAAGCTGCGCATGAAGAAGTCCGAGGGCCTCACCGGCTGGGTGGCGCGTGAACGCCGTTTGCTGGCCATCTCCCGCGAAGCCTACAAGGACCCGCGCTTCAAGACTTTCGGGGAACTGCCCGAGGACACGTACGAAGCTTTCCTCTCCTCGCCGGTGATTGCACGCAACCGTGTGGTGGGCGTGATCAACGTGCAGCACCGGGGGCAGCACCAGCACACCGGCAGCGAGATGGAAGTGCTCACCACGGTCGGCGAGCAGGTGGGCTGTGTCCTGGTCCTGGCCCGCATGGCACCGGACGCGCTGGAGTCCGCCAACCACGTGGAGCTGGTCCTTTCCTCGGGGCCGGTCCCGATGAAACAATAAAGGTGCTGTGAACTTTTCTTTTTTTCCTAACCGCGCCCTGTGCGCGGCCGTGGTGCTCGCCCTGGCTGGTGGCGCAATCCGGACCGGAGCGCAGAATCCGCCCCAAAAGGCTGCTGAGCCTCCCGCCAAGGCTCCCGCGCAGCGCTGGCGGGTGCAATATTTCTACGACGAAGCGAAGTCGAACCTGATGTTTCACGACATGGTCTTCGTTTCCTCGACGCGGGGCATTGCGGTGGGCAGCGTGCTGGAAGGTAAGGGCGGCCGCAAGCCGGTAGCGGTGGTCACCCAGGATGGCGGCGCGCACTGGCAGCTTTCCTCGCTTGAAGAGAACCCTGTCTCCCTGTTCTTCCTGAATGACACGCTGGGCTGGATGGTCACCGAGAAAGGGCTCTGGCGCACCGACGAGTTCGGGAAGGACTGGCACAAGCTGCCGCGCCTTCCCGCCCAACCGATTCGGGTCTATTTCGCCGACGAGAACAACGGCTGGGCCGCCGGCGCCAAAAAGTCCGTCCTGGTGACCCACGATGGAGGGCGCAAGTGGGACCCGATCGCCGCGGCTGCCGAGCCCGCAGGCGCCGCCGACCGATCCGCTTACACCTGGATCGCCTTTGCCAACCCGAACTACGGCATCATCACCGGCCTCAACCAGCCGGTGCAGCACTGGCTCCCGATGTTCCCCACCTGGCTCGATCCTTCAGATGCACTTACCCGCCGCGAAACGCCCCACATGGCGTACGCCCTGGTCACGAACAACGCAGGGAAGACGTGGAAATCGGAATCCGCATCCCTTCTGGGCCGCATCACCCGCGTGCGGCTGGCCCCGGACGGCAACGGCCTCGGCCTGATCGAATACGCCGACTCGTTCCGGTACCCCAGCGAGACCTACAGAATCGAGTGGAAGACGGGCAAGAACACCACGATCTTTCGTGACAAGCGCTACGGCATCACCGACGTGTGGCTCACGGCGGAAGCTGCCTACCTTGCGGGTGTAGAATTCCCGGGCGAAGTGCGCAGTGTCTCGCCGGGGAAGGTGAAAGTCTTTAAGAGTACGGACTTCGCTTCCTGGAATGAGCAGCCGGTCGATTATCGGGCCAACGCCCAGCGCCTTCTGCTCGGCGGCTTTGGGGAGGACGTCTGGCTGGCCACCGATAACGGCATGATCCTCAAATGGCAGTAATTCGGCCTTCCGGACTCGAAGCTCCAAAACAGGCAGTAATGGCCGTGTTTTATCCACATGCGATACAAACCTCGCCACCCACAGTAAACTGATAATAAAGCACATAAAACCTGTTGAAATCAGTTTGTCACCTAACGAAAGTGGTTGACGCCAAACCGCCTTTGGATCATAGTGAAAAAGGTTCCAAGAGGTTTGAGGAACAATCAGCCGGCGGAATCGTAGCGAGCCAGGAACGGTGAT
>DATJYJ010000624.1:0-4288 GCA_035578025.1 Verrucomicrobiia bacterium | reverse complement strand
CTTTTCGGAGGGCGCCAGAGGCGGGCCGTTATCCGGCACTCCCGCGCGAATCGGATAGCGGCCGGTCAGCAGGGCCGCCCGCGAAGGCGCGCACACCGGCGCCGCGGCATACCAGTTGGTGAAGCGCGCGCCGGCGGCCGCCAGCGTGTCGATGTTGGGCGTTTTCAGGTCGTCCGCGCCCCAGCAGCCGAGGTCGTGGCAGCCGAGATCGTCGGCCAGGAAGATTATCACGTTGGGACGACGGCCGTTTCGCGTCTGCGCCGCCAGCCCGGCCGCGACCCCACCCACAAATTGTCTCCGCGATAGCATGCGGCCATCGTATCTCACCATTAGATTCCCTGATGACCCATCGAGCGAATTCATTCGACGCCGCGCCCGAGCCACGGCAAACTACTTACAGGTCTCGATGCGCTCCACGATTCGGAAACTGCTTCCCGGCGTTGCTCTCACCGCCCTGCTGGCCTGGGCCGCGCGGTGGCTGCACGCGGTCCCCGCCATCAGCGGGATCAGCGCTCTCATGCTGGCCATCCTCCTGGGCATGGCCATCGGCAATACGACCGGCGTGCCCGCCGCGATGCAGTCCGGCATCCGCTTTTCGATGCGCCGGCTGCTGCGGCTGGCCATCGTGCTGCTTGGCTTCCAGATCAGCATGCGCCAGGTCCGGCAGGTGGGCGGACCGGGATTCCTGATCGTGCTGGCCTCCCTGGTCTGCACATTCCTGTTCACGGTCTGGCTGGGGCGCCGCCTCGGCGTGGACCCCAAGGTTGCCGAGCTGATCGCCGCCGGCACGTCGATCTGCGGGGCGTCCGCGATTGTCGCCACCAACACCGTGACCGAAGCCGACGACGAGGCTGTCACCTATTCGATCGCGATCATCACCGCGCTTGGCACGGCCAGCATCCTGCTTTATCCGCTCGCCGCGGCGGCGATGGGCATGCCGTCGCCTTCCTACGGATTGTGGACCGGCGCATCGATTCACGAGATCGCCCAGGTTGTCGCGGCGGCCTTTCAAGGGGGCAGCGTGAGCGCGCAGTATGGGGCCATCAGCAAACTCTCGCGCGTGATGCTGCTGGCACCGGTGGTGTTCACCCTGGGCTACCTGGCTACGCGCCGCCGCCAGGCGGCCGACGGCAATCGCGCCAAGGTGGCCATGCCATGGTTTCTGGCCGGGTTTCTGGCGGTGATCGCGGTCAACAGCCTGGGCCTGCTTCCCGCGGCCTGGACGGCGCGCCTGGTCACCGCCAACCAGTTTCTGCTGGCGGCCGCGCTGGCCGCGATGGGCCTGGAAACCAGTTTGCGCAAGCTGCGCGCCGCCGGGATGCGTCCGTTTCTGCTGGGCGCCGGCGCCTGGTGTTTCATCTCGATTCTGAGTCTTGGGTTGATTCGGGCGTTTTACTGGTAGCCTCATAGTCTGTGGAACCCTTCCGCCTGCGGGTCTTCCGCATCGTCGCCGAAGAGCTCAGCTTCACCCGCGCCGCCGAACGTCTCTTCCTGACCCAGCCCGCGGTCACGATGCAGGTCAAGAACCTGGAGGAGGACCTGGGCCTGCGGCTGTTCGACCGCACCGGCCAGAAAATCGCGCTGACCCCCGCCGGCCGGCTGCTCAACCATTACGCGCGCCGTATCGCGGGCCTGTGCGCGGAGGCCGAGCAGAAGCTGGCCGCGCTCAAGGGCGAGACGCGCGGCAATCTTGCGCTGGGCGCTTCGACCACGATCGCGCAATACCTTTTGCCGCGGCTCGCCGGCGAATTCCTGGCAGCGTTCCCCGCCATCCAGCTTTCGATCTTCAGCGGCAACACGGCCGACGTGGTCGCGGCGCTGGTGGAGGGCCGGATCGCGCTCGGCCTGATCGAAGGTCCGCCGGGGCGCGGCGACGTCAAGTGCGAACCGTTCGTGGAGGACGAGATCGTGTACGTGGTTCCGCCGGCTCACGAATGGGCCGCGGCCGGTTCGATCGATGCCAGCGCGCTCAAACAGGCGCGCATCATCCTGCGCGAGCACGGCTCCGGCACGCGCCAGGTGGTGGAGGACGCGCTGCGCCGCGCCCGCCTCGACACCAAGAAGTTGCACATCGTGCTGGATCTGGATTCCACGGAGTCGATCAAGTCGGCCATCATCGCGGGTCTCGGCACCGGGTTCGTATCGCGCTGGGCGCTGGGGAAGGAGCTTGCGCTGGGCCTGCTGCGCGCAGTTCCGGTAACCGGCCTGCGTATCCGGCGTCATTTTCAGTTTGTGTATGGCCGGGGCCCGTCACCTCGCGGGATCGAAGGCGAATTCCTGCGCTTCGCGCACTCCCGCAGGGACGGTTTCATGACTACGACGTTGGTCTAGGCCTTCAGGCTGCTGAAAAAGGCCTGGACAAGCTGAAGCCTGTCCCACAAATCCGGTTCGTTTTCGCATGAGCATTCTGGAGGCGGCGTTGGCGACCTGGAGCTCGCGGCGAAGGGCGATGGCTTTGCGAAGGTCGGCGACGGAGCGGCGGAAGAGGCGGTCGGCGAACTGCTGGCGGCGGAAAATCTTGTCGAGAATCTTGGAGCCTTCACAGTCCTGAATGAAGACGGTGGTGAGGGCGGTGTCGGGGCCGGAGCCTTCGGGAAGGGCGGCGACACTGGCGTTGACGACTTCGTGCTCGAGGCGAAGGTAGCGGCGCTTGAGCCACTGGGCAAGGACGACGTCGTCGAGGAGGGCCTGCTCGGTGGGGGTTTGGGGGTGATACTCGTCGGTGAAGGCGCGCGAGATGGCCTGGAGCTCCTCGGGGTCTTCGCCGGGGAGGATGAGGGTCTGGGAGTAGAGCCCGAGCTTGGTGGCGTTTTTGCTGGAGACGGCTTTGCCCTCCGGGGTGCGGGGGCCGGTGGAGTGCTGCGCGTTGGCAACGGCGGCGGCGATTTGAGCCATGGTGGCCATAAGAAGTACCTCGTAAATGAAAATGGGGCAGGCCGGGAGGTCTGCCCTCTGGGGTCAAGGTAGCGCGAGGGGAGGCTGGAGTCTGAAATTGGAAACTGGAAATGATTGAGGGGGCGGGAAATATAGTGACGGGTCCCCGGTGAACGAAAAAATTCACTGGGCCTGACGGATGCAGTAGAGCGTATTCTTACCACGGAGGTACAGGCTGTTGCCGGCTACGGCGGGAGTGGCGATGAACATGTCGTCGCCCATGCTGTTGGTGGCCAGCACCTGGAACTTCTCGCCCATTTTCACCACCACGACATCTCCCTGTTCGGTGGCCACGTACAGCTTGCCGTGCACAGCTACGAGGGAAGATTTCAGGCTGTAGGCGCCGGGGAGACGCGTCTGACGATAGTAGGCCTCGCCCGTCCTGGCGTTGAAGGCACTGAGCATGGCGGTGTCGGAAATGAAGTAGAGGATGTTGTCCTGTAAGACCGGCGAAGGATTATATGGGGTGCCCCGGTTTGTGGACCAAAGCACGGCATCCGTTCCGGTCAAATCGCCTTCGCGATCGACGCGGATAGCAAGCATATTGGGATTCTGGAATCCGGTCATGACGTAAGCGACGCCGTTGGCGGATACCGGCGCGGGAATGGAATTGAGCCCGAGGCCGGCACATTCCCAGATCAATTTGCCGCTGGCCGGATCGTACGACCTCACCCGAGTACCCGCGACGATCAGTTGCTTCCTGCCGTTGTAGTCGATCATGAGCGGCGGCGACCACGAACTGGGCTCGGCGCGCTCCACGCGCCAAAGCTCCTTTCCCGAATTCCTGTCGAGCGCGATGAGGTGAGAATTCTGCTCCTGGTCGAATTTGAGGAACAGGGTGTCGCCGTCCAGCATGGCCGGCGTGCCTTCGCCAAATTCGCCGCGCTTGTGCATCTGCGGAAAATCCTTTTGCCACTGGAGATTGCCATCGAGGTCGAAAACAAAGATGCCGCGCGATTCCCAAAACGCGTACAGCCGTTTCCCATCGGTTACGGGAATGTTGGATGCGTAGCTGCCATAGGGGACCTGGTGTCCATCGGGCGGCGTCGCGGTCCTGGCCGTGCGTTCCCAGATCACTTTGCCGGTGTTCCGGTTCAGACACATGACGACGAAGCGATGTTCTTTGCGCAGGTGGGGAGCATATTCATCGCCACCGTCGGTAGGAACCGCGGTTGTGAGGAAGATCCGGTCGCCCCAGATGACCGGCGAAGAGTGACCGCGGCCGGGGATGTGGGTCTTCCAGGCCAGGTTGCTGGTGGCGCTGAATTCGAGCGGCACGTCTCCACGGGCCACACCGTTGTGATCGGGTCCGCGAAAGTTGGGCCAGTCGTCGTCGGCAGCGAATAGCGCGACG
>DATJYJ010000623.1:0-2521 GCA_035578025.1 Verrucomicrobiia bacterium | reverse complement strand
TGCATCTTTTTCAGGAAGTGGATCGGGAAGGCCGGCAATGAGTACTCCGGTCGTCGAGCGGCTCGGAAGCGCGACGCTGATACACGTCGGGTACGTGGGCGCGCTCGCGATTCAGTTTCGGAACACCGTTGCTACGATGTGGCGAAGCCTGCCGGTTGTGGGAAACCGGCTCCGTTGGCAATCGGCGCTGCGCCAGATGGTGGCGGTCGGCGTCGACGCGTTTCCGATGGTGGGCATCATGTCGGTTTGCGCGGGATTCATCCTGGCGATGCAGGGTGCAACGGAGCTACGGCGCATGGGCGCGGTGAACTTCGTGGTGGATTTGGTCACGATCGGGTTCATGCGGGAGTTGGGGCCGCTGCTCATGGCCATCGCGGTGAGCGGCCGTTCGGGATCAGCCTTCTCCGCCGAGATTGGCTCCATGGTGGTCACCGAGGAGATCGACGCGCTCCGCACCATGGCCATCGACCCGATTGAATTTGTGCTTGCGCCGAAGTATCTGGCTGCCTTGATCGTGCTGCCGTGCCTGACGATCCTCGGGAGCGCCTGTGGAATCCTGGCGGGCGGCCTGTTCATGCGGATCAGCGCGGACATGGCGCTCAGCATTTACTTGACCTCGGTGGTGCACTCCATGGTCTTGCGGGACGTCGTCACGGGGTTGGTGAAGAGTATGGCTTTTGCCACGATCATCGTTCACGTCGGCTGTCTGGAGGGCTTCCGCGTCCGCGGAGGGCCGGATGCCGTGGGGCGCTCGGCGACGGCGGCCGTCGTGAAGTCCACGTTCCTGGTGATTCTCGCGGACGTGGGATTTACCGCGATCTTCTACCTCACGGCGGCGCGGTGAAATCATGACCGACACTCAACCGGCAATCTCGGTGCGGGATGTGGTGGTCAGCTACGACGGACGACGTGTGCTGGACCGCGTCAATCTCGACGTCCATCGCGGTGAAACGATGGTGTTGCTGGGCGGCAGCGGGTCCGGTAAGAGCACGCTGCTGCGCCAGATCATCGGCCTGGAGCGGCCGGAATCCGGGCAGATCCTCATCAACGGCGTCGATCTGGCGCGCTGCAAGCCGCGGGAACTGAAGAGGGTCCGGCGTTCCATCGGAGTCGCGTTTCAGAACTCGGCGCTATTCAATTCCATGTCCGTGGAAGACAATATCGCGCTGCCGCTGAGGGAGCATACGCGCCTGGCGGAATCGACGATCCGGCTGATGACCTGGATGAAGCTCGCCGTGGTCGGGCTGGCCGACGCCGGCAAGCTCAGTCCGCAGGCGCTATCGGGCGGAATGAAAAAGCGCGCCGCAGTGGCGCGGGCACTGGCGCTGGATCCCGAGGTGCTGGTCTTCGACGAGCCATCGGCGGGCCTGGATCCGATTGTGGCAGCGGAGCTGGACGAATTGATCCTGGGCCTCAAGCGTGCGTTCAGCATGACAGTGGTCGTGGTGACGCACGAAATGGCGAGCGCATTCCAGATCGCGGACCGGATGGCGATGTTGTACAAGGGCTCGTTGATCGCGGTGGGCACCAAGGAAGAGTTGCAGGCCAGCACGCACCCGCGCATCCGGCAGTTCCTGGACCGCGTCCCGGACGAGATCGCCGATAGCGCGGGAGTCGACAAACACTTTCAGGCATACCTGGCCGGGAGCGCGATGTGAATACCGAAATCAAAGTTGGCATTTTCGTGATTGTCTGTCTCCTGCTGCTGGGAGTGACGGTCTACTATGTGGGCAACGAGCAGTGGGGCAGCCACGTGACGCGGTACAAGACCTACTTGCGCTACGCGGGCGGGATCGGCGCCGGTTCCGAAGTGCTCTTCGGCGGAATCGCCGTAGGCCGCGTGAAGACCGTGCGCGCGTGGGACAAGGATCCGACTCGCATAGAGATTCTGCTCGACGTCAAAGAAGGCACTCCTATAAACCGGAAGTCAGTGGCGGGTTTGGGAGCGGTGAGCCTGATGGCCAGCCCGGCGGTGTCGATCACGACGGGCGCGCAAGACGCCGAACGGCTCCAACCCGGAGAGGCGATCGCCTCGCAGGAGACGGTAAGCATCGATGACATGACCCGCAAGCTGGCCGGCATCGCGGACAGCGCCGAGAGCCTGATCGTACAGGTGCAGGGCGAGTTGAAGGAGGTCGCAGGACCGGCGAAGGTACTGCTGGCGAATCTGAACGACGCGACGGGGCCGGTGAATCGGGCGCAGATCGCGGCGATTCTCACTCAAGTCAACAACGTGCTCGCGAAGGAGACGCCAAAGCTCGACCAGATCACGGATCAAGTTCTGCAAGTCACCCGGGATGCGGATGCCGCCATCGGCAAAGTTGGTCCTCTGTTGCAACACACGGACGCCACGGTGGCCAACGTGAACCAGACGGTCGACCAGTTGCGCGATCCCATCCGGCAGGATCTCGCGCAACTGAACGCGACGCTGGAGCAGGCGAGGAGCTTGATCGCGACCATCCAGACCGGCGTGCGGGCCAACGACGATGATATCCGCGAGACCGTGGAGAATCTCCGGCTG
>DATJYJ010000622.1:0-16196 GCA_035578025.1 Verrucomicrobiia bacterium | reverse complement strand
GGCGCTTGACGATATGCGCGGCGCGGCGTCATCGCAGCAGGCGGGAACGCCGCAGAGCGAGGCCGCGGCGCGGCGCGCGGCCGAGCGTCTCAAGGAAGCCGAGCAGATGCTGCAGGGCATGCGCAGCAAGGAATCCAACAATCAGGTGGAGAGCCTGGTGCAGCAGGCCGACGATCTCGCCCACCGCCAGCAGGCCTTCGAAGGCCAGATGCGCAAAGCCTTCGGACCGCAGAGCGAGGGCGTCACGCAGCAGCAGGCCAGCCAGCTCGCCAACGAAAAGGAAGGCGAGATCCAGGATCTGAAGCGTCTCGAACAGGGCATGCAGTCGGCGATCAAGGATCTTCAGAACTCACAGCGCAAAGCCGCCACCAAGCTGCGCGAAGCTCTTGGCGAGATGCAGCAGGCCGAGCTCCCGCGCGATATGCAGCGCAATGCCGATTGGATTCGCCGTGGCATCGGCCAGTACGGCGTGATGTCCGAAGCCACCATTACCCAGGGCCTGAACGATCTGCGCGACCAGTTGAAGCAGGTTCAGCAGATGCTCGGCCAGGGCGGAAAGGACGGCAAGGACGCACAGGGCGACAAACTCGCAGAGGCCACGCTCGGCCAGGTTGAGCGCCTGCGCCAGCAGTTGGAGCAGTTGGGTGCGCAGCGCGGCCAGCAGGGTCAACGCGGCCAGCAAGGCCAACAGGGCCAGCAAGGCGGCCAACAGGGCCAGCAAGGCGGGCAGCAGGGCCAGCAAGGCGGGCAGCAGGGCCAGCAAGGTGGCCAGCAAGGTGGGCAGCAGGGCGGAGGTCAGCAGGGCGGAGGTCAGCAGGCTGGCGGCAACCAGCAAGGCGCCGGAAATCCGCAGGGCGGCCAGTTCGGTCCGCAGCAGGGTGGCGGCGGCAACAACACCTGGGGTTACGGCGGCCCGCGCAACGGCTACTGGGGCGGCGGCAATCCGCAGGGCGGGCCCTGGTACGGCACCTGGGATCCGCGCAACGGTCCCGTGCGTCCCGAGGACTTCACCAATCAGTACAACCAGACGTTGCAATCGCTGCGCCAGCTCGAGCAGGCGAGCCAGGGCGATCCCAATATGGTTCGCGACCTGCAAAATCTGATCCGCGACATGCAGCGCCTGAACCCCTACACCTATGCCAACGATCCGCTCCTCTCCGAGCGGATACAAGCTACCCTGATGGGCGGCGTCGAGCAGGTGGAGATGGAGCTTCGCCGGAAAGTTGAGGAGACCAACGGCACCGGCAGCGTCCGCAGTCCCGGCGGCGACAAGGTCCCCCAAGGATGGGAAGGCTCGGTCGCGGAATACTTCCGGAAGCTGAGCAAGACCAAACAGTAACTTAAATCGGCCGGTTTGCTTTCACGGCAATCCTGAATTCGTCAAAGCTCCGGACAGCAAAGCAAAGATGTTCCCGGCTGAAGCCCGACGCCTGATGCCTAGAATTGCAGCTTCATGCCGAACTGTATGTTCCTCGCCGGATACGCCGACGAGATCGTGCCGAAGTTGCTGCTGGTGATGGTCGTTGCCGGCATCTGGAAGTTGGTGTGGTTGAACGCGTTAATGAAGTCCGTGCGGAATCGCAGGGTCAAACGTTCTTTGATTTGGAAGAGCTTCTGCACGGACAGGTTGTAGATCTGCATGCCGGGACCCTGCACGTTCCCGGCGCCCGTCGTGCCCCAGCGGCCCTGTGGAGCTGCGGCGAACGCGGCGGGATTGATCCACCCGTTCGGCCCCGGATCCGGCAGCAGCACGGGTCCACCAAGGTAGTCCGCCATGCGCGTTCCGAGAATCGGCGTCGAACCGGTCACGGTCAGATATGGCCCGCTCTGGAGGTGGGTCACGCCGCTCAGTTGCCAGCCGCCGATCGGCCCCCGGATGTACGCGGGCTGCTGCTTCAGCTCCGGCAAGCGCCAGACGAACGTTCCCACGAAGACTTTCTCGATATCCATGCTGCCGGCGCTGCTGGTGCTGTACAGCGGCCCGTACATCAGGTGGTAGTTCATATAGTCCAGGTCGTTCGACGTATCCGACGAGGCATTGCCCAGGTTCTTCGACCACGTGAACGCCCCGGTGAACGTGATCCGGCCCATCCGCCGGCTCACGTGCGTCTGCAGCCCGTGATAGTTTGACGAACCGGCGCCGATGAACTGCTGGATCGTCGCGTAGCCCGCATACGGACGGATGCTGTTCTCGTTCGTCGTGGACGGCAGGTTGGCAATCGTGGCGAACGACGGCTGATTGATATCGGGCTCGAGGAGCAGGCGGCGCCCTAGGCTGCCCACATAGGAGGTCTCCCAGAAGAGCCTCCAGGGAAGCTCGCGCTGCACGCTCAAACTGAACTCCTCGGCATATGGGGGCCGGAACTTCGGACTCATCGTCTGGATCGCGCCCCACGGATTGCTCACGGGCACTCCGCCCGTAATGTTCGAGAGGTTGCCGTAATCGAATTCGGTGCTTCCCACGTAGGGCGGATTATTCAGCGTGTAGAAGGTCGGGTTGCCCTGAATCCGGTCGTAGAACATGCCGAATCCGCCGCGGACGACCGTCTTCTGGGTCAGCGCATACGCGAAACCGATGCGCGGAGACCACGTGCCCGGGCTGTTGTACATACCGCGCGGCGCACCCGCGGGAACCCCGAGCACCGCCGGGCTGTTGGCGTTGGGCACCAGGTAAGCCTGGCTCGGACTGATGCCGTTGGCCACGCGGACCAGGCCGTTGTAGATGTTGCCGGAATTCGGTACCACGCCTCCGCTCGAGGTCATCTTCACCGCCTGAGCCGGGTTGTAAGTGGAGGGATCGAAGATCGAGAGATTGTTCACCGTCGAGTACATAGCCATCATGTATTCGTAGCGCAGTCCGATATCGATGCTCAGTTTGCGGGTGGCTTTCCACGAATCGCTGACGAACGCTGCCGGTTCGGTGTAGCGGTATTTGCCCATCGGATCGTACGCCGCCTCGGTGTAGATCTGGTAATAGCCCAGCAACGCGTCGGAAAGGGCATAATTCGTGGTGTTGGGATTGCCCGAAGTGTTGAACGTGATGGCGCCGTTGTACGACGACCGGCCGTTCTGGTCCTTCCGGTTCCGGATCACCATCACGCCGGCTTGAATCGTGTGCTGCCCGCGGATGATGCTCAAGGTATCTTTGAATTCGATTTCAGTCGTCGGCGAGATGAGCGTCTTCGACGGACCGTTAAACGTCGCGAAGCTCTGCAGCGTCACGTCCGGAATGCCGTTCGGATACGGGCCCACGGAGTTGTAGACCTTCTGGAACGCGAAACCCTGGACGGTGCGGTCCCACGTGTCGCCTTGGTTCCAATAATGCTGCGAATTCCAACTCGCGCCGAAATGGCCTTCGTTGACGATGCTCGGCGATGCGACCCAGGTTTCGGACAAAAGCACGCTCTTGCCCGGGCGGTCACGGATTTCGGGCGTAATCGGAATGTTCCCGCCTGGTCCGTTGGGCACCCATATCGAGTTGTAGTCGTCGACCCAGCGCCCGAACAGAGAGTGCTTGTCGTTGATCTTGTAATCCACGCGGCCCAGGTCTTCGCGGTAATCCAGCGGATTCGGGCTCTGGAACGTGGCATTGTTGGAGACCGCCGTGTTGGTAAAAACCGCCGCCTGCGGAATCACCGTCTTGTAGACGTTCATGATCGCCTTACCGTCCGCCGTGATCATCGATGCGGGAATGGTGTTGTTCGGGAACGGCGTCTTGGTGCCCGGATAGTAGATCGTGCGAGTCCCGAAGTTGCCGGCCATCTGGTCGGTCGTCGGCAGCGTGGTCCGCGCCGCCGCAGACTGCTGGCGGATCTTCTTCCAGTTTTGCCCCACGAAAAAGAAGACTCTGTTCTTCTTGATGGGCCCGCCCACGTAGTAGCCCCAGTCGTTGTAGCGAAGCTCGGTATTGGTCGGCGAGAAGAAATTGCGCGCGTCGAGAGCGTCGTTACGCAGGTATTCGAACGCGCCGCCATGGAAGGAGTTGGTGCCGAACCTGGTCCCGATGTTGAAAGCCGCGCCGGCCGACCGCCCGTATTCCGCGGAGAAGTTCGAAGTCTGAATCTTGACTTCCTGCAGGAAGTCCGGACTGATGTTGTTGATCAGGCTTCCGTTCGACCCGTTGTCCAGGTTTCCCACGCCATCCACCGTCAGGCTGTTCTGATTGGTGCGATGGCCGTTGATCGATTGGTTGGTTGCGCTCAGGCTGGTCAGCGTGCCGAATTGATCGGGATTGGTCACCACCGCTCCCGGAATCAACGTCAGGAATTCCGCGTACGACCGTCCGTTCAGCGTCAGGTTCTCCACCTGGTCCTGATCGACCACGTGCGCAATCTCTCCCGAGGTGGTGTTCAGCATCGCGCTGGCCTCGGCCACCACTTCCACGCTCTCCCGCACTTCACCGACTTGCATGCGAAAATCCACCGTGAGGCGGCTGTCGGCCGAAACGCTCACGCCGGACTGCTCCTGGGTCTTGAACCCGGATTGCGACACCGTGACGCTGTAAGCGCCGATCGGCAACTCCGGCGCCACGTAGTAACCGTTGGCGTCCGTAGTGACCACGCGCGTCTCCTGCGTTCCCGTGTTGCGAACCGTCACCTTGACGCCCGGGACGGCGGCATCCGTCGGATCGGTGACTGTTCCGGAGATGCGGCCGAACGAGGTTTGCGCGGCCAGTTGGAAAAGACTGAGGCAAAGGACCGCCACCAGGGCCGTCCAGCGTTTGACGAGATGCTTGGCTATGCCAGACATGGGTACACGAACCTCCAGACCTCGCAATCCGCGAACTCCAAACCATACCGGATGGACATACGTCAGCCGGCCAAGCGGCGCCGGTTTCAGGTTGCGAGACTCTGTCCCACAGTATAACCCGATGCGATTACCCGTTTTTAGCGTTACCGATGGTCAGGGCTTTTTCGCTTCCGCCTTCTTGAGCTTCAGGGGCAACCCGTTTCCACCCTGCGTCCAGGTCCCGCTCAATTCCGACCCTTCGGGATTGATCTCCGCCTCGTACTGTCCCCCGACCATCTTCACCACCAACGTCAGCTTCGAATCCTTCTGGGTGATCGTGCTTACCGGAATCTCGACATTGTCCTGGTCCAGCGATACCAGCACCGCTTTCCCGGCGCCGCTCTCGTTCGACATCCGCAGCACCAGCCGCAGCCCCGGACCCTCCAGCGTGCCTTCCCAATTCCCCAAAAACTTCTTGTCAAGCGCTGGACTGGCCTTTTCCGTTTCCACCTTCGGATCGCCCGTGCGGCTGAACTTGAAGGGGAAACTGCCCGGCCCCTGGGTGAAGTCTCCGCTCAGCGTTTTGCCATCCGCCGAGAGCGTGCCCGTGAACGTCGGATCGCCCGGCGCGCTCTTTATATGGAATGTCCACTTTCCGTTCGTGAAAGCAATCGAGTCCAGCGGAATACCCGTGGCGTTCTGCGCCGGAATCGTCAGTGAACCGATCCAGCCGTTGGGACCCTTATCCAGGTCCAGTTCCATGGCGAGGCTCTGGTTGGGCACGTCGACCGCGCCGCTCCAGTGCCCCCGCGGCCCATCCTGTGCCCACGACGGCAGCGCGCCGGCCGTCCACAGCGCCGCGATCGTAATCCAGTTCAGTGCTGACCTCATTTGCCAACCTCCAAGGGACTTGATTCCTGCCTGCCCCGATTCTCTATAACCTCGGTCCGATCTTCCCGGCAGCTTCCTTCGACGTCATGACGGGATACACCTCGAAATCGACGATGTCCTTCCAGTTCTCCATCCATCGGTCGAGCAATTCAGGGTTGGCCGTTTCCATGATCTGGTAGCAGCGCTCGAATCGTTCGTCCACCCAGCTCGAAACATACGACAGTCCATCCGGCGCCATCCGGCCTCTGTCCCGAAACCGGCGGTAGACCGCTACGGCATCTTTGAAGTGCTCCACGACCATGTAAAGGGTGCCCGGCATGTTGCTGCGCCTCGATTCTGCGAGGTAGGCCCTCGGACAGTGCTCAAGAGCCGCGGGCCCTACCGATTGTACGCCCTATGAGGTCTGCGAAGCTGCGCCTGGTGGAATCCCGGCGGTAAACATGAGAAGCAAATTATCGGTCTTGATTATCCTTTATCGAAGCAGATGCCGCGGTGGAGGCGCCATTAACTCCGGAATTTTCTGGATAGTTAATTTATTGTCCGGCGTGCCGAAAGTAACAATGAATGCGGTTCGGGGTCCTGTATGATTAGTGGTCAGGAGCTCCGGAAGAGGGTGACTCCCGGAGACTGAATCCCCGACATGGAAGCTTGTCAAGTCAGCCCGGGTGAGAATGTGTCTGGCCAGCCGGCCTCATCGCCCGCGGCGGTTCACACCGGTGAACTGTGCACAGCACAAATCCAGCTCCGGCAGGTATTGGAAAAGTGAATCCGCAGGTCGAAAAGCTCCTGGAGGCGACGGCGCGAATCCCTTCAGACAGGCGGACGAAGATTCTGGAGCGGGAGTGCCCCGACCCGGCGATGAGAGCCGAAGTGGCGGCTCTGTTGCAATACGCAGATGATGCGGAATGCTACTTCGACAATGTCATCCAGGGCGTTGCCACATCGTTGCTGACCAGGCTGGAGCCTTCGCCGGGCGACATCATCGGCAGCTACCGGATCATCCGGCCGATCGGTCATGGCGGTATGGGTAGTGTGTATCTCGCGGAGCGCTCCGATGGCGAGATCGAGCAGAACGTAGCCATCAAGCTGCTGCGCGCCGACACCCATCGCGCGGGATGGCGGGGGCGTTTTCTGAAGGAGCGGCAACTGCTGGCCTCGCTGCATCACCCCTCGGTGGTCCACGTGGTGGATGCCGGGCACACCGCGGACGGGCGTCCATTCCTGGTGATGGAGCACGTGGACGGGGTTCCGATCGACCGCTACGCCGCCGGTATCGAGGTGAGAGAGCGGCTGAAGCTGTTTGTGCGAGTGTGCGAGGGTGTGGCGTATGCGCACCGCCAGTTGATCATTCATCGCGACCTGAAGCCGTCGAACATCCTCGTAGACAGAGCGGGGCAACCGAAACTGCTGGATTTCGGGATTGCCAAACTGCTGGATGAGACCGGGGAGGTGACGCAGTTAGCGGACCAGTTGCTGACACCGAATTACGCCAGCCCGGAACAATTGCGAGGGGAGGCGCAGAGCACGGCCACGGATGTGTACTCGCTGGGCGCGGTGCTCTACAAGCTGCTCGCCGGGTCGGCGCCGCGGGAGGGAGCGGGGCGAAACGGCAAAGAGGATGTGACGCCTCCGAGCCGGTTGAATCCCCAGGTGCCGCGGGATATGGACTTTGTGATTGCCAAGGCGCTGCGCCCGGAGCCTGAGCACCGCTATGGATCGGTGGATGAGTTTGCGAACGATGTCCGGGCGGCGCTGGAGCGGAGGCCCGTAGATGCGCGAAACGGCGATGCGTGGTACCGGGCGCGACGGTGCCTGAGCCGGTACTGGATACCGGCCGCGGCTGGTGTGATGGTCGTGGCGAGCCTCTCGGTGGGTCTGTGTGCAGCGCATCGGGAGCGCCGGAACGCGGAACGCCGATTCACAGAGGTCCGGCAACTGGCCAACAAGCTATTTGACATCGACATTCAGGTGGCCCAGTTGCCGGGCAGCTCGAAGACGCGGCAGTTGATTGTGGACACGGCGCTGGAGTACCTGAAACGGGTGAGTGTTGACGTGCGCATGGAGCCCGCGCTGGCTTTGGAACTCGCAACGGCTTATATGCGGGTGGCACGGGTCCAGGGCGTGAATATATCTCCCAACCTGGGTCAAACCGCCCAGGCGGAACGCAATGCGCAAAAGGCGCAGGAACTCATCGATTCCGTGCTGGCGGCGCAGCCGCGAAATCGCACCGCGCTGCTGCGAGCGGGCCAGATCGCGCACGATCGTATGATCCTGGCAAGCGATGCCGGCGGCGGCGCCGACGTGTTGCGATTCGCGGGCATGTCGGTCGACCGGCTCAATCAGTATCTCAGCCTCGGAACACTGAACGCGTCGCCGGACCACATGGAAGCGCAGCAGGTGATCATCGCGCTGATGAATTCGGCGAATCAATACATGAAGGCCGACCGGTTCGATGACGCGATCCGGATTGCCGGGCAGTCCATCGGGATCGCGCGCGCGACGAACTGGCCGACGCAAGCCGGGGCCGCCTTGATGATCGTCGCTTTTGCGCATCGGGCGAGAGGGGAGTTGGACGAGGCGCTTCAGGCGATTCAGGAGTCCGTGCGGCTGCTGAAGCCGGACGAGGGCGAGAGCCGCACGGGCAGGCTACAGCCATACGCCTTGGCCTTGATCCGGGAGGGGCAGATCCTTGGGGAAGACCAGGCGATCAGCTTGAACCGGCCCGCTGAGGCCGCTGCCTGCATACAACGCGCTCTCGATGTAAGCGAGCCCATGGCGCACCGCGACCCCAGCGACTTCCAAAGCCAGCATAGGGTCTTTAGTGCCGAGGTCAAGCTCGCGGGTATCCTGCGGCACACGAATCCGGCCCGTGCGGCGGAACTCTACGACGACGCGATTCACAGAATCGCGGGCGCCATCGACAACGGCTCAACGCTGCGCAACGAGGCCGGCGCGCTGGCGGCGTCGGTCTATCCCCTGCTACAACTTGGCCGCCGGGAGGAGGCGCATTCTCGTCTGCAGCAGGCTCTGGATCGCCTGGCGCGCGCGAAGCAGTACCCCGCTCCGAAAATCGATCTGGGCTCTGCCGCCGACGACACGCTCCGCGCGCAGGCGGAGTTGGAGGCGGTGCGCGGGGATTTCCGGCGCGGCGCCGAGGTCTACGATGAGCTGCTGCGTTTGATCGGCGCCGCCAGTCCGAAGCCGCAGACGCGGCTCGAGGACGCAGTGGGACTCTCGAATCTCTACAGAGACGCGGCGCGCCTTCACCGGCGGGCGGGACAGGCCGAAGCAGCCGCCCGGCTGGAGGCACTCCGGCGGGACCTCTGGCAACCTTGGAACGCCAGGTTCTCCAACAACGTTTTCATCCGCCGGCAAGCTGACGCGGCCGGATTGCGGTAGTGCGGGCGACTGCGCGCACCCCGGTCATGCGGGCGGACGACGAGAATCGATCGTCCGCGCCACGGGTCTGCTAAGATTGCCGTTTTCACGAGGCAATCATGATTCAGGAATTGATTCTTCACTCGGTCAGCTACTCCGGATCGTGGGGTCAGCATGCACTTACGGTCGAGGAGTTTGTCGACAAGGCCGCCGACCTCGGCTACGAGGGCGTAATGCTCATGGCCAAACGCCCGCACCTCTCGGTCCTGGACTGGGATCGCGCGGCGCGCCGCCGCCTCCGTGCAAAGCTGGAGAGCCGCGGGTTATCGGCCGTCTGCATCGCGGGCTACACCAATTTCACCGCCGACCTGGAGCATGGAGACATCCCGCATCGCGAGATTCAGATCCGTCATGTCGCGGACCTGGCGGAAATGGCGTCCGATCTCGGCGGCAGGCTGGTTCGTGTGTTCACGGGATACGAGAGTGCCGCCGCCACTCCCCACGCGCAGTGGAAGATGATTGTGAGTTCGCTGCGCGAGTGCGCCCGCCGCGCGGCTCAGGCGGGGGTGACGATCGGCGTGCAAAACCACCACGATCTCGCGTGTGGCTTCGAGAGCCTGGACGATCTCATCCGGGAGGTGGACGAGCCGAATTGCCGGGCGATGTTCGATGCCTGGGCGCCGGCCTTGCAGGGCGCCGACCTGGCTGCTGCCGCGGCCCGGCTTGCTCCCCAATCGGTGCATACAACGGTGGCCAATTATCAAGTCCGGCCTCGCTACAAATACGTCCCCGAGCTTGTCAACTACGTGAAGCAGACGCCGGAAGTTCAGGCGGTGCCGATCGACGAAGGTTTCATCGACTACAAGGCATTCTTCTCCGCCTTGGAGGCCGGCGGATACAGTGGAACCGTCGCCTACGAGATGTGCTCACCGATTCGCGGCGGAGGTGGAATCGAAAACCTGGACTGCTACGCGCGGAAGTTTTTGCAGTTCATGGCTTCGTTCCGGCGGGCGCGAACATCGGAATTCTGCTAGGTTATGCTCATGAACCGGAGGCAACTACTCACCACGCTAACCGCGGGACCCGCGGCGGTGCAACTCGAGGCCCAGTCTGCGCCGAAGCTGCGTTTCCGCGCGGGGCTGGTTGCGTACTCTTATCGGAAAGAGCTCGCGGAGAAGACCCTGTCGTACCAGGACCTGATCCGCCGGGTGGCGGACTGGGGTCTCGACGGACTCGACTGCACGGTCTACTGGTTCCCTGACACCTCTCCGGAATATCTGGCTTCGCTGCGCAATACCGCGTTCAAGAACTCGATCCAAATCTACAATGCGGGTGTGCGCGTCCAGCTTGCACAGCCCACGCCGGAGTTGCAGCTCGCCGAGCTGGCAAATATTCGCAAATGGGTGGATGTAGCCGAGAGACTGGGAGCCTCGCACGTCCGGGTCTTTGGAGGCAATGTCCCCAAGGGCGCAACCGAGCAGCAGGCCATCGCCTGGGCCGCGGAGGTCCTGAAGCGCGGTGCTGAATACGCCGGCGCGAAGGGGATCATGCTCGGCGTCGAGAACGACTATGGGCTCACCGTGGAACCGGGACCCACGGCCGCCATCGTGAAACAGGCGGCATCACCCTGGGCCGGCGTAAATGCCGACACTGGCAATTTGCGCGCCGACGGCTATGCCCAACTGAGAACGCTGCTGCCGTACGTGAGCAGCGTGCACCTGAAGAGCCAGGTTTCCACACCCGACGGCAAGAAGGAGCCGGCCGACTGGACCCGCCTGCTGGAGATCCTCGGTGGCTCGGGCTATCGGGGCTACGTGGGGCTGGAGTATGAAGGCACGCAAGCCGACGCCGAGATCCCTCGCCTGGCGGCGGAACTGCGCACGGTCGTCAGGAAGGTGTCGCTATAGGCCAGGGAGTGGGAGATGCGGATATGAAGCGGTTGTTTCTCATGCTGGCGGTGACAGCCGGCCTGCTGCTGGGACAGACCAGGAGTCCCCTCGCGGGCGTTTGGCAGGTCGTCGAACGAAGCACTTCGGGACCGAACGCAGCAACCAACAGCAACCCGCAGCCGGGCCTTTTCCTGTTTACCGAAAAGCACTACAGCATCGTTTACGATCACAGCGACGCGCCCCGGCCCGATGTAGATTTTTCGACCGCGTCGGACGCGGAGAAACTGGCCGTGTTGATGCCGATGCAGGCGCAATCGGGAACGTACGAGATCTCGGGCACGACCGTGACGCTGCATCCCGTGGTGGTCATGATTACCCGGTACCTGCACTCCCGCTATTCCCCCAAGTTCACTTTCCAGGTGGAAGGCAAGACGCTGGTGATGACCCAGATTCAAAGTCCGAACGGACCCGTGGCAAACCCCGTTACGACGAAATTGACTCGCGTCGAATAAGAGGAGTCCCTGATGCCGATGCTATACTTCGGGTGAAACCAGAACCTCGTGCCGACCCGAGTGCCCAACCGCCTGCTGGCAGCGGAACGCAGAAGAAAGATCCTGGACCTGCTCGAGAGCGAAGGCCGTGTTACCGTCTACGACCTGGTCCGGCGTTTTCATGTGTCCTCGGTGACGATGCGGGCCGATCTCGACTTCCTGGCGGAGGAGGGTGCGCTCGTCCGGTCGCACGGCGGAGCGGTGCGACGGCTGGATCCTGTCCAGGACTACTCGGTGGCGTTCAAGGAGACCATCCATCACGCCGAGAAAGTGCGGATCGGGCAGGCGGCGGCTGCACTTCTGAAATCCAACCAGACCATCATTCTGGATTCCGGCACAACCACGCTGGAGGTGGCCCGTCACATCAAACAGCAAAAGGTCACAGGGCTGACCGGAATTACCAACGCGCTGAATATCGCAAATGAACTGGCGGATGCGCCCAATCTGGCGCTGATCATGGTTGGCGGTCTCCTGCGCCAAGTGTCGAACTCGTTCGTAGGCCCGCAGGCCGAACGGATGCTGGCGGCACTGCACGCGGACCATCTTTTCCTCGGGGTGGACGGCTTCGACCTCGAAGCCGGACCGACAACGCCGGACATCCTGGAGGCGCAACTGAACCGCCTCATGATCACGGTGTCGACAGAGGTTACGATCGTGGCCGATTCAAGCAAGATCGGCAGGAGAAGCCTGTCGAGCATCGGGAACCCTTCCGCGATCCAGCGCCTGATCACGGACAACCGAATTGCACCGGAAATGGAGCGGGGAATCCGGGTCAAAGGAATCGAACTGATCGTCGTCTGACGTTACGATTTGCTTTTGTTTGCGAATTGCTTTGAAATCTATCGCCTGTGTTGTAAACTGGGGTGACCGTGGATTCATGAGAGCCGCAAAGGAACCCCGGCTATTGGTGGAAGAGCGCAGGCGCAGGATCCTGCAGATGCTGGAAGAACGGGGGCGGGTAACCGTCAACGAACTGGTCGGCGAATTTGGGGTCACCACAGTAACCGTGCGCGGAGACCTGGACGCACTGGCCAAGTCCCGGTCCTTGCAGCGGTCGCATGGCGGCGCGGTCCGTGTGCTGGGAACCTCTCCCGACTATCCGGTGCGCTTCAAAGAGGCGTTGCACCAGGAGGAGAAAGCACGCATCGGCCTGGCGGCGGCACGCCTGGTAAAGCCGGATCAGACGGTGATCCTGGACTCGGGCACCACGACCCGGGCAGTCGCCCGGGCGTTGAAGGGCCAAGGCCCGGGGCCGTTTACAGTGATCACCAATTCGCTTGATATCTCGATGGATCTGGCGGACTTGCTGCAGGCATCCGTGATTCTCGTGGGGGGCCTGCTCCGCAAAGTATCGAGATCGTTTGTGGGACCGCAGGCGGAACAGATGATGCACCAGATCCATGCCGACCACCTGTTCCTCGGTGTGGACGGCATCACCCTCGATGCCGGCCCATCGACGCCGGACATCCTCGAGGCCCAGTTGAACGCCCTGATGGTGCAGGCCGCCGGCGAAGTCACCATCGTCAGCGACGCATCCAAGTTCGGCCGGAGGAGTCTTTCGGTGATCTGCCCGATGCGATCGGTCCGCCGGGTCATCACGGACAGAGGCGTCCCTCCGGCGACGGTCCGGGAGCTGGAACAAATGGGCGTGGAAGTCATCGTCGCCTGACGGTTTCAGAAAACTTCTGGAAACCTTCACTTCGTGTGTTAAGATGTTTTCGGTATATTTCTTTTGCTTTTTGATGGTTTCGTTTTGCTGGTTGTGGACTGTTAAGGGTACTCGGGTTTATGGGCCTCAAACCGGATCGTGAAGCCAGCCCGTCTGCCGGGTCCTCGTCGGACGTTTGGCTGGAAGAATTGGCCGGCCGCGTTCCGGCTCTGGCCAGCCTCCTGAATGCCTCCCCGTCGCAGCAGATCGCGCTCGGGTATCGCCACACTTTGCGCGAGATATGCCAGCAGCCCTCTACCTGGCTGGAGACCTGCGAGAACGCATTAGAGCGCCGCGCGGCTCTGGCGCGCGCAGTTTACGACACAAAGCAGGCGGCGGCTTTGGTCCTGACCGGGTCGGGCAGTTCCCTGTACGCCGGGGATTGCCTGGTCTTGCCCTTGCAGGGATCGCTTGGTGTACCGGTGGTGAGCCTGTCCGGAGGACAGCTTCTCACCGATGGCATCCGGGTACTGCCTCCATGTACGCCGCGTCTGATCGTCTCGTTCGCGCGCTCCGGCAACAGCCCGGAAAGCTGCGGCGTGGTCGACCACCTGTTAGAGGAAGATCCATCCTGCCGCCATCTGGCGATCACCTGCAACCGTACAGGGAAACTGGCCACGAGCTATGACGGCAACCCGCGTGTCACTGCGTTGACCCTGGCCGACCGGACGTGCGATCGCAGCCTGGTAATGACCAGCAGCTTCACCAACATGGTGCTGGCCGGCCTTTCGCTGGCATACCTCGAAGAGCCGGCCGAGTACCGGCGCGTGACCGGGGCATTGGCCTCGGCTGCCCGGGCGCTGTTGCTTTCGCATACGGGATGCCTGGCTGCGATGGCTCGCAAGCCTTTCACATCCGCGGTTTTTCTGGCGAGCGGGCCGAGTTTCGGCGCCGCCAGGGAGTCGGCCCTGAAGCTGCTCGAGAGCACCAGTGGAAGGGTGAGAGCGTTCCCCGAGACCTATCTCGGCCTCCGCCACGGCCCGATGGCGGCGGTACACGACGACACGCTGCTGGTCTGTTTCCTCTCCTCCAACCCGCTGGTACGGGCATACGAGTTCGATCTCATCGAAGAGCTGGACCGCAAGAAGCTTGGGCTGGCCAAAGTGATCGTGGGCGACGAAATCCCTACCGGGTTTTTGAATCCTCAGGATCTCGCGGTAGCATGCCCGGGAATGGCGGCCGCGGGCGACGACGCCGCGCCGGTTGTGCACGTTCTCGCGGGGCAGTTGATGGCGTTTTTCCGATGCATGCACGAGGGGCTGCATCCGGACGCACCGTCGGTCGACGGCGTGATCAGCCGGGTGGTCGAGAATTTCTTCATTCATCGGTCGCTGCCTTCCGACGGCGAGGCGGACGTCCGACAAGTACGGCCGCCGGGACCGATTGCGGAAGAATTCGACTAGGCGCCCGCCAACCCTTCAGAATTTTTCCTTTTTCTGTCTTTTCCATTGCTTTCTTCCCTTCTTTATGTTACGTTTCTGGCAAGGTTTTCCGATGGGTTGGTAGGGGCGTGCCAGAACCATGGCTATCCCTTGGAAAGGAGTCGGAAATGAGTTTGCGCCTGAACTTGCGGTTTTTGTCCAGGACGAGCGGGGTGATCCTCATCTTGTTTGCGCTATTGACCGTCCCCGCCTGGCCTCAATCCAGTAATGGAAGCGTTCGCGGAATCGTTCAAGACTCGACGGGCGCCGTCATTCCGAATGTCACCGTGGTCCTGACCAATGCGGTGACCGGTGTCGAACTGCGGACCGTCAGCAACGCAGTGGGGCTCTACGTATATCCCGCCGTGATTCCGGGTCCGTATAAGGTAGTTGCCGAGTTTGCCGGAATGAGCAAATTCGAAGCCACGGTAGAGGTGCGCACCCAGCAATCCTCCACCGTGGATATTACGTTTCAACCCGCCGGCACGAAGACCGCGGTTACCGTGCAGGACGCGACCCCCGTGGTCACTGCCGACTCGGCCTCCCTGGGCCACACGCTGGAACGTACGCGCATCGAGCAGTTGCCTATCAACGGCCGCAACGTCATGAACCTCATGTACACGGTTCCCGGAGTGACGTTCGATAGCGGCGGCAACCTGCGAACCTTCGGCGGCCGCATCGGCACGCATGACGTCATTCTCGACGGCTCGGCCCTGACCGATGAGGTTTACGGCACGGGCACCATAGGCCGTCCACCCAGCCTGGACAGCATCCAGGAGTTTCAGGTGGAAGTCAACGCGAGCTCCGCCAAGTTCTCGCGCCCGACGAACGTGATCATGGTGACCCGCGGCGGCTCGAATCAGATCCATGGATCTTTGTTCGAGACCAACCGCGATTACGGTTATGGCGTGGCCCGCGCCCGCGACAACTTCACCAACACGGCGGCGAAGCTGATCCGCAACGAGTTCGGCGGCTCGGCAGGCGGGCCGGTCTGGATTCCGAAGGTGTATAACGGCAAGAACAAGACGTTCTGGTTCTTCTCATACGAAGGATACAAGCAGCGCACCGGCTCCTTCGGCAATTACCGGGTTCCCACCGATGCCATGAAGAGCGGCGATTTCTCGAACCTGGTCAGCTCGGCGGGTACGCTCCAGACTCTCTACGACCCGCTGACCACCGGGACTGCCGCCAACAATTATGCCCGCACGCCTTTCATGTACAACGGGAAGATCAACAACATCGACCCGTCGCGGATCAGCCCGCTGATGAAGTACATCTACAGCGACTTGCCGGAACCGAACATCCCGAATGTGAATCCGGTGCTGGGCACCAACTTCAGCGCGCCCAATCCGAACATTCAGGATCAGTTCACGCTTTCCGCAAGGTTTGACGAGCGCATTACGCCGAAGGATCTTGTGTGGGGACGTTACACCTATGCTCAAGGCACGACCTACCGGCCGAATGCGGGCGGCGTGCCCACGCTTGACGGTTTTGGTAACTCCCGCACGGATACGCTGCCCAACATGAGCGGAGCCGTCGACTACAGCCGCACCTTTTCGTCCACCCTGTTCAACGAATTCATGTTCAGCGCCAGCCGCACGGTCTCCACCAGTTTCTCGGGCGATCCTTC
>DATJYJ010000621.1:0-31646 GCA_035578025.1 Verrucomicrobiia bacterium | reverse complement strand
GCGCCCAATGTGCTGGTGGGGCTGGAGGCCACCCAATTGCGTACCATGTACCTAGGGCAGGGAGTGCGCATCAACAACCACTATGATCTGGCGCTGGCTTATCTGTTCTAGCGTGAGCCTCTCGCTTCTGTCGGGTGGGGGAGTCAGCGGCGAAGTCGAGCTCACCAATTCCAAGGATGCCGCGGTGCGGAAGCGGAAGGATTATTCGGGCGTGGTGCTGTGGCTGGAGCCGGTGGACCGCGCGGCAGCAGCACAACCCGGCAAGCGGGTCGAGATGTTACAGAAGGACAAGACCTTTCTGCCGCATGTGATCGCCATCCCTGTGGGCACCACGGTCGATTTTCCCAACCTGGATCCGATCTTCCACAACGCCTTTTCGAACTTCAGCGGCCAGCCGTTCGACGTGGGGCTCTATCCGCCGCGCACATCGAAGAGCGTGACCTTCACCCACCCCGGAATTGTCCGGGTGTTCTGCAATATTCACTCCACCATGAGCGCCGTGATTGCGGTGCTAGGCACCCCGTGGTTCGCGGTTACGGCGGCCAACGGCAAGTTCAACATCGCGAATGTCCCCGCGGGCGAATACCACCTGCGCCTGTTTCACGAGCGCGCCCAGCCGGAGAACCTGCGATTTCTGGAACACCCGATCGCGGTGCCGGAGAGCGGGCTGGTGTTGCCGCTGGTTTCGATTTCGGAAACCGGGTACAGCCCGCCGCCGCATCTCAACAAGTATGGCCAGCATTATCCGCCGGCCTCCAACGACGGAGCGTACCCTGGAGCGCCCAGACAATGAGATCGCTCTTCTCCAGGCTTTCCCTGCTCACCAAGATCATGCTGTCCACGTCGGTGGCCATCACGGTGCTGTTCGCCCTGACCGGCGAGATCGTGCTGCGGAACATCACCAACAGCATGTCGGCGAGCCTGGAGGCGGAGGTGCAAGGCAGTTTCGACGCCTATGCTTCTCTTTGGAAATCTCGCACGGAGATGCTGGCCAAAGTGAGCCGCGTGGTGGCCAGCATGAGCGATGTGCGCGCCGCATTCGGCACCCGCGACCGGGCCACGATCAGCGATACGGCGGGTGAGCTCTGGAGCAGGATTTCGGATTCGGCGGGAATTTTCATCGTAACCGACCCGCCGGGCCGGTTGATTGCGTCGCTCGGCGGCACAGTGCCGGGCCTGGGCAAGGATCTCGACCTGGTCTCCGAAGCGGCCGTTCATTTCCCCCAGCAATCCTCGGGCTTTTTCCTTCAAGCGGGCGAGCTGTACCACATCTCGGTCACGCCGGTATACGTACAGTCGACCGGCGGGCGCGATCTCCTGCTCAATGTGCTGGTAGCGGGATTTCGCGTGGACGCGGTGGTTGCGCAGCAATTGAAAGCGGCCACCAACAGCGAGTTTTTGTTTCTGGCTCCGCCCGGTGTCATCGCATCGACCTTGAATCCTCGCGCCACGGCCGCCGTGGTTCAGGACCTGTCCAGAAAGAAGGCGCACGAAAAGGTGAGCGATGGCGTCGTGGAGTATGCCAGCTTCGATAATCCGCTGCTCGACGTGTCGGGCAAGCCGGTAGGCAGGCTGTGCATCCTGCGATCCTTCGAAGACGGACGGCGGCGCATTGCCAGCCTGTACACGAACATCGTTGTGCTGTGGCTGGTGGCCGTGGCGGTGGGGCTCGTGCTCACCTACCTGCTGGCGCGGCGGATCGTGGAGCCGGTGGAGCGCCTGGACCGCGCGGCGGCGGAGGTGGCGCGCCAGAATTACGCCATCGAGGTCGCGGTGGACAGCGAGGACGAGATAGGCCGCCTCGCGCGCACGTTCAACAACATGTGCGCGTCGATCCGTCAGGCGCGCGAAGAGCTGATCCGTCATGAGCGGATATCGACCATTGGACGCCTGTCGGGCTCGATTGTGCACGATCTGCGCAATCCGCTGGCGGCGATCTACGGCGGTGCCGAGATGCTGGTGGACGCCGACCTGCCGCCGGCGCACGTCAAGCGGCTCGCGGGCAACATCTATCGCGCGTCGCGGCGCATTCAGGAGCTGCTGCAAGACCTGCTGAATGTATCGCGGGGCAAACATGCCGCGCCGGAAATGTGCCGGCTCCGCGAGGTCGCCGCCGCGGCGTGTGAAGCGCTCGGGCCGGCAGCGGAGCAGCAGCGCGTCAGCATATCGCTGGAGATTCCGCCGGAGATCGAGCTGCCGCTGGAGCGGAGCCGGATGGAGCGCGCGTTTTCCAACCTGATCGGCAACGCGCTGGAGGCCATGCCGGATGGCGGAGCGGTGCGGATCAGCGCGGAGGTGCGGGACGGTTCGGTGGTGGTTCACGTGGAAGACAACGGACCCGGGATTGCGCCGGAGATCCGGCCGCAGCTCTTCCAGCCGTTCGTGAGCGCAGGCAAGCGCAACGGCCTGGGACTGGGATTGGCTTTGTCGCGCCAGACGGTGCTCGACCACGGCGGCGACATGTGGTTGGAATCCGAACGCGGGCACGGCGCGCGCTTCAGCATCCGGCTGCCGGGCGCGCACGTAGCGCAGGCCCAGGGCGTGCAGATCGCCTGAAGAGCAGTCGCGCCCCGCGCCACGCTATGATGGGAGGAAATCCCTATGATCGAAGACAACCTCCCTGAGGGCCTTACTTTCGACGACGTACTTCTCGAGCCGGCTCGCAGCGAAGTGGTCCCCGCGGATACCGACACGCGGACCTGTTTGACGCGCGGCATCGCACTCCATATTCCTATTGTTTCCGCAGCCATGGACACCGTGACCGAGTCGCACCTGGCAATCGCCCTGGCGCAGCAGGGCGGAATCGGCATTATCCACCGCAACATGAGCATCGAGCGGCAGGCCGAGGAGGTGGACCGGGTGAAGCGTAGTGAGAGCGGCATGATCGTGGACCCGATCACGATCGGTCCCGATGAGCCGATCTCAGCCGCGCAGACGCTGATGAGCCGCTACCGGATCTCCGGTGTGCCGGTCACACGCGACGGCGTACTGGTAGGCATCCTGACCAACCGCGATCTACGCTTCGAAACGCGATTCGACCTGCCCATCCGCGAGGTGATGACGAAGGACAACCTGATCACCGTGCCCGTGGGCACCACGCTCGAACAGGCCGAGGCGATTCTGCACAAGCATCGCGTGGAGAAGCTGCTGGTGGTGGACGATCAGTACATGCTCAAGGGCCTGATCACGGTGAAGGACATTCAGAAAAAACTGAAGTATCCCAATGCCGCCAAGGACAGCCAGGGCCGGCTGCGGGTGGGCGCGGCGCTGGGAGCGACGGGCGACTTCCTGGAGCGCGCGCAGGAGCTGGTCCGGCGAAAGCTGGATGTGCTGGCGATCGACACCGCACATGGCCACAGCGGCCGGGTGATGAACGCGGTGAAGACGATCAAGAGCAAGCTGCCGGAGGTCCAACTGATCACCGGCAACGTGGCTACCTACGAGGGCGCCAAGGAGCTGATCTCGCTGGGCGTGGATGGGATCAAGGTGGGCATCGGGCCGGGGTCGATCTGCACGACCCGCGTGGTGTCCGGAGCCGGCGTCCCGCAGATCACCGCGATTTCCGAGTGCGCGCGGGCTACGCGGCAGAGCGGTGTCCCGCTGATTGCCGACGGCGGCATCAAGTACTCCGGCGACATCACCAAGGCGCTGGCCTCGGGCGCGGATTCAGTGATGATCGGCAGCCTGCTGGCAGGCACCGATGAGAGTCCCGGGGAGACGATTCTGTACCAGGGCCGCACCTTCAAGACGTATCGGGGCATGGGATCGATGGGCGCCATGTCCCAGGGCAGCTCAGACCGCTACGCGCAGGAACCCGGCGGCAAGCTGGTTCCCGAAGGCATCGAGGGCCGCGTGGCCGCCAAAGGGCCGTTAGCCGATCTGGTTTATCAACTGGTGGGCGGGCTGCGCAGCGGCATGGGGTATTGCGGCGCGCACAACATTCGCGATTTGCAGACCAAGGCACGCTTCCTGCGCGTTTCGACGGCGGGCCTGCGCGAGAGCCACGTCCACGACGTAATCATCACGAAGGAAGCGCCGAACTACCGCGTGGAGTAGCGCTTCCCCGACCTACTCTCCGGCTTTGCGGTACTCCTGGAAGTCCGCCAGCATGGCTTTTTCCATGGCCTTGGCCGCGCGATAGAGCCACCCACGCGGGCGTTTCTTGAGGTCGGTGGCCAGGGCCTTCGGCGAGACGCTGCCGAGGTGGACGTTGGCGGTCTCGAAGCCCATGGCGTGCAGGAGGCGGAGCTCGTCACGCTCCGCCGGCAGCGCGGAGATCTCGATGCGGGAACAGTCCGGGGCGAGTCGGCGCACGATCCAGCGTTTCAGCAATCGGACGAAGGGATCGCGGCAACGCACCGCAGTGTCAAGCGCCTGCTGATAGAGGATGGGGGCGCTGCCGGCGCGTTTTCCCTGCTCCGCAAACACACAAGCCGAAGGCGCGAGCGCCTTGGCCTCGCGGGCAACGCTGCCGCCGCGCCAGTCGGCCAGCGCGACGTAACGCTCGCGGCCCAGGCTGCCGAGGCCCGCCACACGGTGCACAACCTTCCACTCAAGCCCGCGCTCCGGCATCATACGCGCGATGGCGCTGCTTGCGCCCGCGGGCGGCTTCTCTTTGACTGGAGGCAGCGCGTGCAACTTTTCCCAATACTTCTCGGCGTCATGGAGGCGGGCCGTGGCCATCTGGCGCAACACCGGATGATGTTCGGCCAGAGCGAACGGACGTCCGCCCGCCTCAACGGCCGCCGCGTAGCCCTGAAGGATCGCATCGATGCCATCCAGCGGATCGCAGGTCATTTTGGCAAGAAGGGCACTTGATGCAAGCCGGATCAAATCGTTGGTGTAGGGAAGATGCCAGACCTCATCGAAATCGTTGATGCCCCAAATCAGCCGCCCTTCGATGTCGCGCCAGGTGCCAAAGTTCTCCACGTGCAGATCGCCGACAGCCAGGGCGCGCGGCGCCTTGACGTGCTCCTCACACACCTCGGGCCACACCTGCGCCCAGCCGTAGTACGTCGCGCGGAAGAAGGGAAACGGATCCGACCGCATCTGCTTGTGCTTGAGGACCAGGTCGGCTTTGATCAGCCTCAGGTGACGGCCCAGCCAAGCTTCGTAGTGCTCGGTGGCTTTGACAATGTTCATTCGAGGCACACGCCGGGCGTCAGCATCCACTTGAGCACGCAGTGCGGCTCGGGCGTGAAGCGGTCGCAATCCAGGCGCAGGAGCGCGGCCTTCTTCATGTCCACCTGGAGCGCCGGGCTGCGGAGCAGGTATGCGGCGAGCGAACTCGCGAGGGGTTCGTGGGTAGACAGGAGAATCGAAGGCTCGTCCTTGTGGCTGCGGACCTCGTCCCAGCAGTCGGGAGGCGATGCGTCCGGGGTCAGCGCACGGGCATGGACCACGTCTCTCTTATAGCCCAGCACGGCGGCGGCGACTTCCGCGGTTTCCAAGGCGCGGCGGTATGGGCTGCTCAGGATCAGGCTCGGCGCGCAATCCGCTGCCCGGGCGCGCTTCAGCACGCGTCTCAACTTCTCACGGCCTTCCGCGGTCAACGCGCGTTCGGAATCGGGCCGTCCGGGCTTGCCATCCTCGGCGATTCCATGTCTCAGGAGATAGATCTGCACCTGGTAGCCATTGTACCCGAGGCACTCCTCGCGCCCTGCCGCGCCACTCGATTAGCATGGAGAAATGCCCCGTTACGCCGCGATCGATATCGGCAGCAATTCGATTCGAATGGAGGCCGCCGAGATCGTTCCGGGAATGGGCACGCGGGTGTTGGCGTCCGAACGCGAAGTGACACGCCTCGGAGAAAGCGTCTTCCGCGCCGGAGCGATCAGCGAGGAAGCTCTGCGGGCAGCCTGCGCGGTTCTGGCAAGGATGTCGGCCCTCTACCGCAAGCTCGATGTTTCCGGCGTGCGGGCGGTGGCGACCAGCGCGGTGCGCGACACGCGGAACCAGCGGGAGTTTCTGGCACGGGCATCGGAGGCCGCCGGCACTCCGGTCGAAATCATTTCCGGCCGCGAGGAAGCGCGCCTGATTCACCTGGGCGTGGAGAGCGTCTGGCCGCATCCGGAGCAGCGCATCCTCATCATCGATATCGGGGGCGGCAGCGCGGAGATCATCGTGGCCGAGCATGGCCTGCTGGTGGAAGCCTATTCGAAGCCGCTGGGGGCGGTACGCCTGCGCGAGGCGTTCCTGCCGGACGACCCGCCCAGTCCGCGGCAGAAGCACCAGATGCACGGCTACATCAAGGCCAAGCTGGAGCCCGCAATCCGGCGCAGCGGCCATTCGGGATGGAACCGCGTGATCGCCACGTCGGCTACGGCGTCGGCCGTGGCCAGCGCCGTGGCCCGCATGCCGCGCAACAAGCGCGACGGAATCGACCGGCTGCGCATCACCACGGCCCAGGTGAGGAGGCTCTACCAGCAGCTTTCGGAGCGCGACCTGGCGGCGCGGCGCAAGATCACGGGCATCGGACCGCGGCGGGCCGAGATCATCGTGCCGGGCGTGGCGGTGCTTCTGGAGTTTCTCGAGGGTTTCCGGCTTCCCGCGGCCTATTACTCGCGCGCCGGGGTGCGCGACGGCATCATCGCCGATCTCGCCGCCCGGAACGTCGGCGCCGAGCGCACGCGTTTGTCCCGCGAGCAGCGCCACGAGATCGAGGAAATGGCCCGCCGCTACGGCGTGCCGCTGGACCACGCGCGCAAAGTCGCCGACGTGGCGAACCGCCTATTCCTGGCCATGCAACCCCTTCACCACCTTCCTTTGGGCTGCGGTAAGCTGTTGGAGGCTGCGGCGTACCTGGTGGACGTAGGCCATTACATCTCGAGCGTCAGCCATCATAAGCATTCTTATTACGTAGTGTCCAACTCGGATATGGCAGGCTTTACGGACCGGGAACGCTTCATGATCGCGGCGCTTTGCCGTTACCATCGCAAGGCGCTGCCGAACCCGGTCCACGGAATCTACCAGGCGCTCTCCTCCGGGGAGCGCCACACCCTCATGCAGCTCATCCCGATTCTGCGGCTTGCCGACAACCTGGATCGCAGCCGGACACAGCTCATTGAGGGGATCGAATGCCGCCTGAAAGAGAACGGCGAGGTCGTGCTGCACGTACGCGCGCACGGCGATATCGACCTCGAGCAGTGGGGCGCCGAGCGCGCCGGCCAGGTGTTTCAGCAGGTCTACAGCCGGCCCGTATCGGTGATCCGGGCGAGGGGCTGAGGCATGCGGGATTTCGCGCGCGGCCAGACCGAGGCGCTCTTGCGGCACTTCGGAACGCAAATGCACCGCACGGCGCGCTCGCCCGACCCCGATGCCATCCACGACCTGCGCGTCTCCATTCGCCGCCTCAACCGGTGCCTGCGCGTGTTCGCGGAATTCTACCCCGGTGACGGGTGGAGAAAGATTCGCCGGCGGCTGAAGGGGCTGATGGAGTTCTGCGGAGCCGTGCGCGACCGGGACATCGCGCGAGAACTGTTGTCCAATGCGGGCTTCGCGGAGGATTCAATCGTGATGCTGCGCCTGAATCTGGAACGTGCGGAGGCCTTACAGAAATTGACGGCGGAGTTGCAACGCTGGACGCTGCACGGCGTGGCGCAGGGCTGGCGGGTTCAGTTGGGGCTATAGCATGGCGAAGAAGAATCCGATCGTGTGGGACGCCGGCCGCAGCCCAGCGGCCAATGCGAGACGGAATCTGCCGGCGCTGGCGACAGTCTATTTCGCCGAGGCGCGAACGCTGCTCGATACCACCCAAGATGTGGCGGACCTGCACCGCCTGCGCCTGCTCTCCAAGCAGATGCGGTATACGCTGGAGCTTTTCCGCCCGTGCTATGGTCCGGGATTGGAAGAACGGATCGGGCACCTGAAGCGCCTGCAGGATTTGCTGGGGGAAACCAACGATGCCGTAGCCTCGGCGCGGCTGATCCGGAAGATGACCGGTTCGATCCGCATGCGGCGCTATCTGGAGCGGCGCGCTGCTCAAAAAGCGGCGGAATTCCGCACGGAGTGGCACACCCGGTTCGATGCTCCCGGGCGCGAGGCGTGGTGGATCGGTTACCTGAGCAGGGCGGGCAGGACTGCGCGCTCGCGTGCTTTGAGTTTCAAATGACTGAAGGGAAAGCGGCTGGTTTAGGCGACCTTCTGGACTTTGCCGGCGCGAATGCAGGCAGTGCAGACGCGGATGCGCTTGCCGGCGCCGTTGACCAGGGCGCGAACCGACTGCAAGTTCAGATTCCAGCGGCGCTTCGTAACGTTATGGGCGTGGCTGATGCGGTTGCCGAACTTCGGCCCGCGACCGCATACTTCACAAACCTGTGCCATAAGACAGAACTCTCCTCACTGACTCGAAACCGCTAGTATAGCACGGGGCCGATCGAGATTGCCTCCCCGGCTTTAGCCGAGTATTGCTTTTCCTGACCGGCGTAACGGATCTTCAGCGGCTTGGATTCGCGGGGCAGGATGACCGCTTTGACGAGCTTGCCGTTTTGCCATTCGATGGAGACTTCGAAATCGCCGCGTGCGCGCAAGCCCGTCACCTTGCCGTTCGGCAAGGCCGAGGGCAGGGCCGGCAGGAGGTGGATGAATGCCGCGTCGCCCGACTGGACGGGCGTGAGGCTGGTGGGCGTGCCGTAGGGATCGTGGCTTTGCAGGAGCATCTCCGCGATTCCGGCAGTCGCGCCGAAGTTACCGTCGATCTGGAACGGTGGGTGCGCATCGAACATGTTGACGAACAGGCCGGCTTTCGAGGGGCGTCCGTCATGCGCCGGCGTGATCAGGTTCTGGAGGATCCTGTAGGCGTGGTCGCCATCCAGGAAGCGGGCCCAGAGGTTGATCTTCCAGCCCATGCTCCAACCGGTGGCGGCGTCGCCGCGGAAGATCAGGCTCTGGCGGGCGGCCTTGAAGAGATCGGGCGTGCCGTAGGGCGTGATCTCGCTGCCCGGGTAGACGGCCCACAGATGGGAGACGTGACGGTGCTGGTTCGCCGGGTCGTCCTTGTCTTCCATCCACTCCTGAAGCTGGCCGTGCTGGCCGATGGCCAGCGGCGCGATCTGGCTGCGCATGGTGGTGAGTTGCTGCCGCAGGTCGGGATCGGTGTTCAGGATCTTCGAAGCAGCGATGACCTGGCCGAACAGCGAGCGGACGATCTCGCGGTCCATGGTCGGTCCCATCACCAGGCCGCCCTGCTCGGGGGAGTTGCTGGGGCCGGTGTAAAGATAGCCGGTCTTGGGATCTTTGACCAGGGCATCGACGAAGAACAGCGCGGCGCCGCGCATCAGCGGGTAGGCGGTGCCGCGAAGGAAGGTTGTGTCGCCAGTGAAGAGGTAGTGCTCCCAGAGGTGCGTGGAGAGCCATGCGCCGCCGGTCTGCCAGATGCCGTGGTTGGAGGCATTGATGGGCGCAGCGCCGCGCCAGAGGTCGAAGTTGTGGTGGACGACCCAGCCGCGCGCGTTGTACTGCTCTTTGGCGACGATGGCGCCGGTCTGCGAAAGATCCCTGAGGGCATCGAAGAGGGGCAACTGGCACTCGGAGAGATTGGCGACGCCGGAGGGCCAGTAGTTCATTTCGGTGTTGATGTTGTCGGTGTACTTGGAGTCCCAGGCGGGCTTGTTGGAATCGTTCCAGAGGCCCTGGAGGGTCGCGGGCTGACCGCCGGGGCGGCTGGCGGCGATCATCAGGTAGCGGCCGTACTGGAAGAGCAGGGCGACGAGGGCGGGGTCGTTGCCACTGGCGAATTTCTCGATCCGCTCGCCGGTGGGAAGGCCGGCGGCCGGCGTGTCGCCGAGGTCGAGCGTGACGCGGCGGAAGAGGGCCTGGTGATCGCGGATGTGCTCGGCGCGGAGGGTTTCGTAAGATTTGCCCTTCAGGGCGGCGAGCGTGGCGTTGTTGCGGGCGGCAGGGTCGGCCGAAACATCTTTGTAGGTTTTGTAGTTTGTGGCGGCAACCAGGATGTAGGTGGCCGAGGTGGCGGCCACACTCAAAGGCACGGCCCGCGCTTCGTAACGGATGGCGGAATCGGCAACTTTGCCGCCTTCGTGGGCGAATTGCAGAGTCGCCGTGAAAGTCGTGGGTTTGCTGGCTTCCAGATGCACCACGATCGCGTTCGCCGGGTAGCTGGCGAAGACGTCGCGGCGGTACGTCACGCCGCCGGCGCTGAACTCCGTGGCCGCGATGCCGGTGTCGAGATCGAGCGAGCGTCTGTAGTTCGTTGGTTCGCCGGAGATGCCGGTATCGATCAGCAGGTCGCCCAGTGCCTGGTAGGCCTTCTGGTGGAGGGGCTCGCTCATGAATTCCTTCATGGCGAGATCTTCCGCCTCCTTCTGTTTGCCGGCCCAGAGAAGTTCCCTGATTTTGGGTAGCGACTGGTAGGCGCCCTTGTGGGCGTAGTCGTGCGGCTCGCCGGTCCAGACGGTACTCTCGTTGAACTGGACGCGCTCGTGGGCGGCGCCCCCGAAAACCATTGCGCCCATGCGGCCGTTGCCGACGGGAAGGGCGTCAGTCCAGATTTCGGCGGGTTTGGTATACCACAGCGTGTTCTGGGCAAAACAAAAACAATTCAAGCCACAGATGAACACGGATACACACAGATAAAGCGAAATCCTGATCTTGGTCTTATCCGTGTACATCCGTGTGCATCCGTGGCTAATAAGGGTTTAGCCCTTTACAGCGACCGGCGCGAGGTCGCGGCTGGCGATCACGCGGTCGATCATGCCGTATTGGACCGCCTGGTCGGGCTCCATGATGTAGTCGCGGTCCACGTCCTTGGCCACGCGGTCGATGGACTGCCCGGTGGCTTCCGCCAGCATGGTGTTCAGAATCTCGCGCATGCGGAGGATTTCGCGGGCGTAGATGTCGATATCCGCGGCCTGCCCTGCGAGACCCTGCATCGAGGGCTGGTGGATCATGATCCGCGAATTCGGCAGGCTGAAGCGTTTGCCCTTGGTGCCCTTGGCCAACAGCACGGCGGCCATCGATGCCGCCTGGCCGACACAGATGGTCACGATGTCCGGGCGAATGAACGCCATGGTGTCCAGGATGGCGAGGCCGGCGGTGATAGAGCCGCCGGGGGAATTGATGTAAATCGAAATATCCTTTTCAGGATCTTCGGCTTCCAGGAACAGCAGTTGGGCGATGATGAGGTTCGCCACCTGGTCGTCGATGGGCGTGCCTAGAAAGATAATGTTCTCTTTGAGAAGACGTGAGTAAATGTCGTACGCGCGTTCCCCACGGGAGGTCTGTTCGACCACCATGGGGACAAGGACCGACTGTCCCATGTTGCCTCCGGATTTTGAGAGTCGAAGCTGCTTAAGCCCGTTTGGCGGCGACCGGCTTCTTGCCCTTGCCCTTCTTCAGGCCGGCCAGAGACTTTTTCTTCATCTCCAGCGCCTTGGCAAGGTCGGCGATCGTATTCCGCCCTAAATAATCCATGATACGCGATCGGAGGTTGATCCAGCTATCGTGCATGGAACAGGGCATTTCGTCAGAGCATTCGCTCAGACCGCTGGCGCACTGTTGATAGGGCGCCAAGCCGTCCAGAGCCTCGACAATATCCAGGAGGCGAATCTCACCGGGGTCGACGCGCAGGGCGAAGCCACCAGTGGGGCCTTTGCTCGAGCGCAACAACCCCTTGCGGGCAAGCTGTTGCAGGATCTTCGCCAGAAAATGGGCGGGAATTTCTTCCTGCTCCGCGATGTTCTTTACCATCGCATACTTGCCCTCCGGCACTTGGGCGAGGTGAACGAAAGCGCGGATGGCGTATTCGGCCGAACGAGAATAAATCATCAATCTCCCCCGTTAAATCGGAGTAAGGTTACTCCGTTATCTTAAAATGTTCCCGACCCCGGCGCAAGTGGCTTAGTACGTACAAATTGGGGAAAATCCCCCGGAAGCCGCAATTTGCAGAAACCGGGGCCACAAGGGGCTAGGGCCGTACTTCGAAATCCATGGCTTGCGTGGCGGTACCGTAATGGTCCTTTACCAGCTTGTCGGTAACAATAACCTGCAGAACATAATCTCCTGGGGTGATTTTATCGCCCAGGTGCATTCTGCCACCCCCGATCAGGCGTTTAGGATCCTCAGGCGCACCCAGATCCAACGGTTTCGGCGCACCCAGGTATACTTCCTGCCCATCGCGGAACAGCCGCGTCTGTACTTCCAGGTCCGGCCTTTTCTCACTATCGGCCTGAGCATTGAGGATCTGATAGGCGTACATGATCGGACTTCCGGGTTTAAACACGCGTACCGCCGGCGTGCCATTGGGATCCGGGTCTTCGACGTGGCCTTCCGGGTGCTCCACCGTGGCGGGAGCCTTTGCCTGCGGAATCTCGGAGCGGAGTACGATGCCGCCCAACTCCAGATGACCTTTGGTGACGTCGGGCACCTGGATGAATTGGCTGGCAGATCCAACCTGTCCGGTAGCCGTATCGCGCAAGACGACCCGCATCTGGTAGGCGCCCGGTTTCTTGACCGGCACGTTCATCGAGTAGACCATGCCATCGCTTACGACTTTTTTGTAAGTGTCGCCTTTCAACCGGATGGTCCAGGTCTTGTCGACCGAGTCGACCACCTGGCCGCTGTCGCCGAACGTGACCGCGACGATATCGATCACCGCCTTGTGCCAATCATCGGGCTCGCCGGTGAACTGTAGATCCTTGGGATCGAAATAGAACAGCGACGTCACGTACGGGCCTTTTTGAGCCGATTGCGAAAAGAGCGAGGTCAGCCGCACGTGGAGCGCCCCACTACCGAAAGGAGAAGTGAGCGCATGAGCGATCTGCGCCTGGCGCGTTTCGGGAATCGGCGCCGCCTGGCGGTCGCTGGTTCCGAAGAACCCGCTGCGATAGCGCACGTGCAGCCCGGGCTGCTTCAGCCGCACGGAAAGAGTGTGAAACTTCGGTTGGCCCGTTTTGGCGTCGAAGGTGCTGGCGTCGGGATGATAGCCGATCAGGTAGTAGCCTTCGCCATCGTCCATCACCTTTTTCATCATGCCGTCGATATCGTTGCTATCGTGCAGGAACAGGCCGCCAGTCTCTTTGGCCAGCAGGACCAGCCCATCCTGCGACTCCCACAACTGCTGCGAGCGAGCCATAGAGACATGGGCGATCTGCTGCGGTGTCATGCCGCGGGTGCTGTCGGCGGCCGTCAAACCAGTGTAGACGAGGCCGCGCGGATCGATGGTATAGATCACCGCCGAGGAGCGGTTGGCGGCGTCGGTGAGCCGCTTGATGCTGTCCATGACGCGGGGGCTCAGGCCGTCCCGGTAGAACATTTTCATGTTCTCGCTGAAGACGACCACGCTCTTGCGGCCTGGGAGCTCGTGCAGGCCTTCCACCACGTACCGGATGGCGCCCATCGTGCCGGCGGCGAAGATCTGCTCGCGCTCGCTTTCGAAATTGGTAGCGTCCATGCCGTTCTCGCCCGAGCCGAGCGGCGCGAAGGTGCTGATGCCGACGCGCCCCAGGGAGTTGTACTTGACCTTGTCGATGGCCGCGTAGAGGATCCGTTTGTCGCTGGTGAACTGCTGCAGGGCGCCCATGCCGGCCCCGGTGCGGATGACGGCCACCAGGTCGCCGGGCTGCATTTCCTGGTCGACGAATTTCTTGAGCGAGCCGCGGATGCGGACGATGCTTTCGAAGGAGAGGCCGAGATCATCCACCACCAGTGCGATTGTGCGCCGCACCTGCTTGGGCAACATGCCCGAGCGCGGCGGTGGGGGCGGGGGGAATGCGACACCCTTGGGCTGGGACGGATGCTTCGGCGCCGCGGAAGTGCGCACCGTGCCTTCCACGGCGTTCACACATGAAAAATTTGTAATGACCTGCGGTTTGCCGTCCTGAAGAATGACGAAGTCTTCCTTTTTCAGGTTGGCGACCGGTTTGTCCTTTGAGTCTGTGACCACTGCGTCCACCTGCACCAGGTTGACGGTGATTCGGATGACCATGTCCGGGTTCTGTTCCTGGGAAGCCTGCTGAGCCGGCACACTGCCGCCGCCGGCCAGTATCAAGGTCAGCAGGATCGCGACGAGTCGATACATGCGTTTTAGGGGGCTTTTAGCCCCTAATTCACTATAACCGCGGGGTCGGGAAAGTTGCGTCGGAGCGGGACTGCGCGGGGCCATCAGGCGGCCAGGCGGTGTAAATGTTTGTATCGGCGCCGGCGGCGAGAACTGAATCAGAGCGCGCGGGAGACGATCTCGGCCAGCTCATCGCCGGTGAGCGCGACTGGATTGCCTTTCATGCTGCTGGCGTGGGCGGCTTTCTCCACCAGCACGGGAATGTCGGTAACGGTGACGCCATAGGTGCGTAGTGGCGGGATTTCGAGCCGGCGCACCGTTTCGCCGATCCAAACCACGCCATCAGCGGCGACCGCGCGCGGATTGCCGGTGAGGAGGCGCGCAACTTCATCAAAGCGCACCATCTCTTCCGGTACGCGGGCGCGCACTGCGCGGACGTTGACATCCACGGCGTGCGGAAGAACGGCGGCGCAGACCGCGCCGTGAGGAGCCGGGAACATGCCGCCGATAGGTGCGGCGAAGCCGTGCACCGCGCCGAGGCCGGCGTTGGCCAGCGCCATCCCGCCAAGCAGGCTGGCCCAGGACATCTGCGCGCGGGCTTCGCGGTCCGCTGGATCGGCCCACACGCGCGGCAGGGCCCGCGCCGCACACCGCATGCCGTCGACGCAGAGGGCGTCGGTCATGGGATTGGCGCGGATGCTTACATAAGGTTCGATCAACTGAGTGAGTGCGTCCAGGCCGGTGGCCGCCGTGACGGCGGGCGGGAGCGAGTAGGTAAGCTCGGGGTCCACCACGGCCAACCGCGGCAGCATGCCGGCGCTCCGCAGGCTGGCTTTGACGCGGAGTTCCGGGCTGGCCAGCACGGCATTGCGCGTGACTTCACTGCCGGTGCCGGCAGTGGTAGGGATGGCAATGCAGGGGACGGCGGGCGCGCGCAAAGGCTGGCCGCGGCCGA
Source organism: Verrucomicrobiia bacterium (assembly GCA_035578025.1). Taxonomy (GTDB): domain Bacteria; phylum Acidobacteriota; class Terriglobia; order Bryobacterales; family Bryobacteraceae; genus Solibacter. The sequence goes on along the minus strand of DATJYJ010000621.1, from coordinate 16,680 downwards.
TCACCTCCAGGTAGTCGAGCGGGTCGCCCGGGTTGGCGATCATCGCGGCGATGGCCTTGGCGGCGTCGAGGGCGCTGCCTCCGCCCATGGCGATGACCAGATCGCAGTCGCGGGGGGCCTGGCGAATCAGGTCGATCGTTGGTTCTCCCGGAACGGGGAACGGCCGGCATGGGACCCCGGCCGCCTCCAGCGATGCACGCAGACCGGTGGCGCGGTTCGGGTTGGCGCCTGTCACCAGAAGCGCCCGCCGGCCCAACGCCGCCGCCGCGGCAGGAACATCCCGGATCGAGCCTTCGCCGAAGAGGATGCGGTGTGCGGTGGCAAATTCGAAGCGCATGGTGGCAGCGCCCGGGCGCGTCGAGGGCTACCAGGACCGGACGGCGCTGAGCGGAACCAGTTCGAGATCCGCCCAGCAATTGCCCGCGTTCTGCACGAAAGTAACGTGGTCGGCGTGGAAGCCGCGAGGTCCGGCAAACTCCCGCCAGCGCTTCTCCGCCAGCAGATTTACGGCGTCGACGTCGTCGGGGTCCAGCTCCTGCGCGACCGTGATGTGAGGGTGATACTGGAACGGCTCGGCCGATTCCAGCGCGCGGCTGTTGGCCATGGCGTGCATGCGGCGAAGCTCGTCGGCTCCGCGAACCAGCTCGATATAGATAACGTTAGTTACGGGAAACATGCGGATGCCGCCGAGCTCGATGTCGAAGGGGGCCCACTCGGAGGCACAGTTGCGGACCTGGTCGCCTGCCACCGGCCAATCGACTGCAAGTGGCCGGGGCGGCAGCACGCTGACGTGGGCGTGCGGATTGCATCCGGGAACCAGTTCGCGGCGGAGGTCGTCGAGGAATCGGCCCAACGGGTCCGGTATGTAGATGACCAGAGCGTACACGTTGCCACGCTTCTCCGCGAGGACCCGCGCATGATCCCCATTCGAATGAAAACTCATGCTCCTCACTATGTTAACTGTTTTGCGGCGTTTGTCAGGAGCCAGAGGTACCAGGGACGGACTCACCTGTTACGCTGAAGGAAATGCCTGACGAAACGCCAGACTCCAATCCACTCTTGGAAGTGCGCTTCCGTATCCCGTTCGATAGCATTCGCGCCGGGCACGTCGAGCCGGCGATCACGGAACTGGTCCGCCGGGCTCGCGAACGCCTGGCCGCATTGGGAAAATCCGCTGGTCCACGAACCTACGACAACACCATGCGGGCCTTGGACGATCTGACGGAGCCGCTGGATTGGGCCATGGGTGTGGTAAGGCATCTGGAGTCCGTGGCCACCTACCCTGAGCTGCGGGCTGCCTTCAACGCCGTGCAGCCGGAAGTCAGCGCGTTTTACACGGGGATCCCGCTGAACGCGGCCCTCTGGGCCCACATCAAGAGCTTCGCCGCAACTTCAGAAGCCGCCGCGCTGGCGGGGGAACGCCGGCGCTTCCTGGACAAGACAATCGACACGTTCCGGCGTCACGGTGCTGACCTCGACGAGGCCGGGAAGAAGCGCCTGGAAGCGCTGGACGTGGAGCTGACGCAGCTCACGACGAAGTTCGCCGAGAACGTGCTCGATTCGACCAATGCGTTCGAGCTGCTGATCACCGAGGAGAAATCGCTGGCCGGACTGCCGCCCACCGCTTTGGCGAGCGCGCGCCAGAGCGCCGAGCGCAAGGGGCTCCAGGGCTGGCGCTTCACATTGCAGGCGCCCGACTACTTTGCGGTGATGACCTACCTGGACGACTCCGCCATCCGGCGTCAGGTGTACGAAGCTTTCTCGGTTCGCGCCACGGAAGACGGGCGCGATAACCGGCCCCTGGTCGCGCGCATCCTGGAACTGCGGCGCGAAAAGGCCGCCCTGCTCGGATTCCGCGATTTTGCCGACCTGGTGTTGGAGGACCGCATGGCGCACACCGGCAGCCGGGCGCTCGCGTTCCTCGAGGACCTGAAGACGAAAACCGAAGAGCGGTTTGCCGAGGAAAATCGGGAACTGCTGGAGTTTCGCCGCTCCATCGAAGGCGCGGAGGCGCCTGAACCGGCGCCATGGGATGTGGCTTACTACGCCGAGAAGCAGCGCGCCGCGCTGTACGCTTTCGACGAGGAAGCGCTGCGCCCGTATTTTCCGATGGAACGGGTCGTGGAGGGCCTGTTCGAACTGGTGCGCCGGCTCTACGGAATCCGCGTGGAAGAAGAGGCCGGCGCGCCGGTCTGGGATGCCGCCGTGCGCTACTACAACGTGCGCGACGAAGGCGGCGAGCTCCTGGGCGCTTTTTACGCGGATTGGTATCCCCGCGAAAATAAGCGAGGCGGAGCATGGATGGACAGCTTCATCACCGGCGGTCCGGGGCCGGACGGTTTCCGCCCGCACGCCGGGCTGATCTGCGGAAATCTGACACCGCCGGTCGGCGGAAAGCCGGCCCTGCTCACACACCGCGAAGTGGAAACCATCTTCCACGAGTTCGGACACCTGATGCATCACCTGCTGAGCCGCGTGGAAACGCGATCGCTGGCCGGCACCAGCGTGGCCTGGGATTTCGTGGAGCTGCCGAGCCAGATCATGGAGAACTGGTGCTGGGAGCGCGGCTCGCTCGATTTGTTCGCGCGCCACTACGAAACCGGCCAGCCGGTGCCGGAGGATCTTTTCCAAAAGATGAAGCGCGCACGCACGTTTCGCGCGGCCAACGCGCAGATGCGCCAGCTTGGGTTCGGGATCATCGACCTGGCGATGCACACGCGGTACGATTTCGCGCGCGACGGGGATGTCACGGCGTATTCGCGCCGGCTGTTGCAGGGATTCAGCCCGGCGCCGCTCCCGGCAAATCATGCGATGATCGCGTCTTTCACGCACCTCTTCGCGAGTCCGGTCGGATATGGCGCGGGATACTACAGCTACAAGTGGGCCGAGGTGCTGGATGCCGATGCGTTCACGCGCTTCCGCGACGAAGGGATCTTCAGCCGCAAGGTGGGAGCGGAGTTTCGCGGCGAAATCCTGAGCCGCGGAGACAGCGAGGATCCGGCCGAATTGTACCGCAGGTTTATGGGACGCGACCCGGATCCCAGCGCCCTGCTGGTCAGATCCGGCCTGGCGTAGGAGCGAGCCGGAGGGCCGCAACAGATCAGCTACAGCATGTCACTCGTCGAGCAAAGCAGTGCGGCCCTTCACAGGTTTGCGATCGCGGCAGATTCCGAGTGCGCCCCCCGTGGGGAGAGTCACCTCACATCGATGGATTCAACCTTGATTGTGTCGTCAGACCCTTTGGTGCCGCTCACCTTCGCGGTGACGGCGCCGCTGGTGCCACTTGGGTTGCTGGAACGGTCGGCGCGGCTCTTCAACGCTGCGACAGCTTTGGCATTGCCCGCATCGTCGAGCTTATAAACCTTCCCGGAGACGTCGATGGCGAACATGGTGGTGGCACTGGTGGCATCGCAAGTGGTAACTTCCTTTTTCGAGTCGTAGCATGAAGCGTCGATCAGTTTTCCGGTCCAGCTTTCGGCCAGCGCGAGCGCGGCGCAGACGGCTCCCAGTGCGGAAATCGTGATAATTCTTCGCATAGTCTCTTCCTTTCAGAATCGATACTGTTGAAGGGGCGCTGGTGGCTGGTGCTGCATCCCGATTTCCATATCTGCATTTTCAGTTGCTTGGGAGGAGAGGTGCAGGGGCGGGGCTTCGCCCGCCGGTAATAATTACTGGGTGTTTGGCGTCGATTGTCCCGATTGTCGGCATGCACTTGGCGAGGCGTAGCCGGCCGTGGCGGTACAATACCGTTGGACCCTGATGATCGCTGCCCGCCTGATCTCCGCGACCCTCTCCCTCGCCCTCGCGGCCGCGCAGGTGACCATCCCCCAACGCCCTAAGCTGGGGTCCAAGACCCCGCAGCAATCCCCCGCGCCCAGCGCCAACATCCGGGTCGAGACCACCCTCATCCTCGTCCCCGTCACCGTGAACGACCCCCTGAGCCGCCCCGTCTCCGGCCTCGAAAGAGAAAACTTCCGCGTCTTCGAAGACAACGTCGAACAGCAGATCACCCAGTTCGCCATGGACGACGAGCCCGTCGCCGTCGGCCTCGTCTTCGATACCAGCGGCAGCATGGGCGCCAAGCTGGTCACTTCCCGCCTGGCCGCCGCGCAGTTCTTTCGCATCTCCAACCCAGAGGACGAATTCTTCCTGGTCGAATTCGACGATTCGCCCCACCTCCGCGTCTCTCTCACCCACGACACCGGCACCATTGAAAACCAGCTCACCTTCTCCCGCTCCCACGGTTCCACCGCGCTCCTCGACGCCATCTACCTCGCGCTCCACGAAATGAAGAATTCGAAGAAGAATAAGAAGGCCCTGCTGCTCATCACCGACGGCGGCGACAACCACAGCCGCTACAGCCAGCGCGAGGTCACCAACCTGGTGCGCGAAAGCGACGTGCTCATCTACTCCATCGGCGTCTTCGGCGGCGGCAACACCCCCGAGGAAGCCGGCGGCCCGGGCTTGCTGCGCCACATCTCCGAGCAGACCGGAGGGCGATTGTTCGAGGCCGTCCCCATGGAGCTCCCCGACGTCGCCAAAAAGATCGGCATCGAGTTGCGCAACCGCTACATCCTCGCCTACTCCCCCAAGAACGCGCTGCGCGACGGCAAGTACCACCGCATCACCGTCAAGGTCGTCCCGCCGCGCGGCCTCCCCAAGCTGCAAGCCCACTGGCGCCTCGGCTACAACGCACCCGCCGACTGACCATGAAACTCCGGCTCGCGATGCGACGGCAAAATCACTTACCGCCGGCCGTGACCTCCACTCCTTCCTTCCTCCACACCACCACCGCATCCGCTCCCGCGCCGTCCGCCACGAACTCGCAGCGCACCGGGTCCACGCCGTACACCACCTTCAGAACCGAGCACCCCGGCGTCTGAAACACGTGATAATCGTCCGGAAACCCGATCAGCGCCACGCGCGCGTTCGGCCGCAGAGCCGGAACCGCCGCGCGGAACGCCGCCAGGTCCAGGCGCGCGCGGGCCGTGTGCTCCAACTGCCACTCCGCCCTCTTCCTCATGTTCGTCCGGTGCGGCAGCGCCACCACGCAGAGCAGAATCATGGCGACTGCGGCACGCTCCCGCCTCTTCTCCTCTACCGGCAGGCGCACCGCCGCCTCTTCCGCCGCGCCGCCCAGGGCCAGCGCGAAAAATCCCGCCGGAATATACAGGTACAGAACCTGCCGCTGGTGCGCCATGAAAATGATGGGGCCCAGAAAAATCACGAACCCCGCGATGCCCGCCAGCGTCGCCCGCGCGCGCCAACCCACACCCGCGATCAGCGCCGCCATCGCCACCGACCACCGGATCAGCCGCCCCACCGGCCACGGCCCGCCGTACAACATGCTCGAAACATAGAAATACAGTCCTTCGAAAAATGCCCGCGGCGTGAACACCATGCGGTACGGATTGCTTACGCTCTCCACCCGCTGGTGCTCCGCCAGCATCGGCGCGTAGATCGCCGCAAAAAACAGGGCCAGCAGCACGTGCGGCCAGAGCGTTCGCTTCGCCTCCCTCAGCCAGCGCTCGCGTGGGTTGGTCACCGCCACCATCACCACCAGCATGGCCGGCAGCACGATCGCTGCCTCCTTGGTCCGCAACGCCAGGTAGAACAGCGCCACACTGCCCGCGCGCACCCACGGCCGCCTCGCAGCAAACGTCAACAGCACCGCCAGAATCAGCGTGTCCCCCAGCACGTCGAAGATGTCCGCGATCCACGTGGCCCCCTCGATCGCCGCCGACCACGCGCCGAACGCCGCCGCCACCGCCGCCGCCGCCCACCACGACCGCATCAGCCGGCGCGCCAGCGCCAATAGCAAGGTCATGTTGATCCCATGCAGGATGAGGCACATCCAGTAGAACGGGGTGGCGTTGAGCCCGAAAATGCGATACATCGCGCGGATCGCCAGCGCGCCCAGCGGCCGGTCGTTCATCACGTAACGGGGTAAAAACGTGAGCTGTTCGCGCAGCGGGAACAGCGCCGCCCGGTACAGCCAGTCCCAATCGTCGGCGAAAAAGAAATGCTCCGGCCGCACAGACCACCGCAGCAGCCAGAACGCGTAGAACAACGCCGTCGCCCACACCGCCCCGCGAACGAGGAGCGAGCCGGAATAGCGATCCCGCGGTTTCACCCCCGAACTGTAACACACGCCGTCAGGCGCTCCCGCAGCCCCCGTCGCCACGCCGATGTTATCCGCAGATAACTCAAATTGGAACCCAACTCAGGTAAACTCCCGCAGTACTGTGTAAATAAAATGGCCGCATAATTACTCTCAAGGTCACTCAGAGGCTATGACTGTAACTAACCACCTTCGGAAAAGGTCATCCGGCTGTCGCGGCGCGGAGTTGCTCGAAGTTACCCTCATCGTCGTCCCGCTGTTCGGACTGGTCTTCCTCCTGCTCGATCTCTCCATGGTCCTCTTCCTGCGCAGCACCTTCCAGCACGCGGTCCGCGAGGGCGTACGCTACGGCGTCACCGGCGCCAATGACACCGGCCCCTGCCAGGACGATTCCATCAAATCCATCGTCAAAAAAGATGCCCTCGGCTTCCTCAACAGCATTTCCGGTTCCAGCAAAATCCACGTGCACTTCTCCAGCCCGGTCGATGGAACCAGAACCAACAACGCTCCCGGCAATATCATCCAGGTTTCGGTCGAAGCCTACATCTATAACCCGCTGGCCCCGTTTCACCATTCCGGGAGCCCGTATGTCTGGGCCCGCGCCTACGACGTGATGGAGCCGTACCCCGGCTCGCCGCCCTGCCTGACGGTTGCCGAGTAGGAGGATCGTCATGAACCGGCATCGGTCGCCAAACCGCAGCGGAGTCGCCATCGTCGAGTTCACGCTCTCGCTGGTGTTCCTCATCCCCTTGCTTCTGGGTACGTTCATCTTCGGATTCCGCCTCATCCGCAGTCTCGAAATGGAGCAGATCGTGCGCGACCTGGGCCACATGTACATCCGCGGAGTCAACTTCCGCAATCCCGGGCCGCAACAGAACGCCCAGACGCTCTCCTCCGGCTTCGACCTCTCGTCCACCGGAAGCAGCTTAGTCATCCTCTCCACCATCCGCATCCTTCAACAGGCGGATTGCGACGCCGCCAATCCCCTGAGCCCGCCGGGAACGCCCTGCACCAATCTCAACAACCCCGTTTTCACCGAGCAACTGACCGTGGGCAATGCCAGCCTGCAGGTCGGCGGGAATACCGTGCGCAGCGCCTTCGGCAAGCCGCCCCTCCAGTCCGACTTCACCGTCACTTCCGTCAATCAGGCCAACAACAGCGGAGCGGCGGCGGGCAACACCGGCACACTCAGCGGCTTCGCCGGCATCCTCGTGCTCCAGGCGGGCGAATTCGCCTACGTCGTCGAGATGTTCAACGCCACGCCGGATCTCAACATCCCAGGCTTCTCCGGAACGCCGCAAGTTTATGCCCGGTCGGTTTTCTAGTCCCGCGATTCACGCACCGGCCGCCAGGAGGTCTCTGTGAAATCCAATCGACGTCTCTTCGGAAGCCGCAAAGCCTTCGTCACCGTCTACATGGTGTTCGCCATGTTCACGCTGGTCCCCATGGTCGGCCTGGCCATCGATTTCAGCGTCCTCTACAACGTCAAGTCGCGCCTGCAGCTCGCCTGCGACGCCGGAGTCATCGGCGCCGGCAACCTCGTCCAGCGCAGCACCGACGTCACCAATCCCACCACCAACGCTCTGCTCAACAACGCCGTCCTGCGCTTCTTCAACGCCAACTTCACCCCCGTGCCCTGGAGGTCCACCCAGCTCACGTACGCCTCCAGCATTACCCAGGACGGCTCCACCAAGGTCCGCACCATCTTCGTCAACGCCAGCTACAACGTGCCCATGCTCTTCATGCGCGTGCTGGGCATCAATAACTCGGTGGTCGCCGCCCAGGCCATTGCCAAGCTGCGCTTCGTCAATCTCATGGTCGTCGTCGACCGCTCCGGCTCGGTCCAGCGCACCGGCAGCGGCACCATGACCAATCCCCAGATCATCACCACCGATCTCAACCAGTTCGTAGCCAACAGCTCCACCTCGATCTTCGCCGACGGCCGCGACGTCGTGGGCTTGCTCTCCTTCGGCGCCGACACCTACCTCGACTACGCGCCCCAGACCCACTTCCAGACATCCGCCCCCAGCATCGGCACCGCCATCAGCTCCATCAATTTCGGCAACAACAGCACCAATACCGGAGAAGGCCTCTACCAGGCGTGGTATCAGCTCGTGAACCTCTCCCAGCCCGGCGCGCTCAACGTCATCGTCCTCATCACCGACGGCCGGCCCAGCGCTTTTACCGCCAACTTCGCCGTCACCTCCAGCTCGCATTGCGTCAACCGCAGCTTCAAGTCCGTGCTCACCTCTACCGTGAACGACGGGAGTCCCTGGCAATTCCCGCCCCCCGCCACCCGGCCCATCATCGGCCTCGACAACTATCAGGGGACATCGGCCGAAACCGATACCTTAGTGTCGGGCAGCACCGGCTGCGCCTTTGCCGGCAATTCCCAGCAGGTCACCCAGGATGTCACCGCCATCCCCACAACCATCGGCCCCCAAAACAACATCACCGGCCTGTTCGTCCCCGCGCAAACCACCTTCGCGTCGACCAGCGGTTATTACTCCGGAGGCGCCAACGCCACCGTCCCCGCCAACGTCCGCTACGCGGCGTTCAACTACGCCTACAACGTAGCCAAGGCCATCCGGCAGGACGCCACCTACACCCCCGTCATCTACTGCGTCGGCCTGAACTTCGACACCAGCTCTTATCCCAACGAAGAGCCCCTCGACGCCGACTTCCTTGCCACCCTGGCCAACGACCCCAACTACAGCAGCTCCACCGCGCCCAGCGGCGTCTACCAGCCCGGCCAGACCCCCGGCAAGTATTACAACGTCGGCTACAGCGGACTCGCCGCCGCCCTCCAGGATATCGCCGGCCAGATCCTCCGCCTCGCCGCGCACTAGTGGGGCAGGTTTCCGAGCTGCCCCGTCTTGCTCTTGACACGCCATCCGGTCTTCGTTTAATATTACGTCGTATACGACATATCGCATACGACGTATTAGGAGGTGCCCCTGTGCCGTCCGCTCTCAACGCCGCCTGGATCGCCATCGGCCTGGTGTGGGCCATCGCCGCCCTCGCCGCTAAACCCGCCGTTCGCGTCGAACCTCGTGAAACCCGAATCGGCCATCTTGTCACGTTCGTCGTTGCCTTCGGCCTGCTCTTTTCCACGGCCCTCCGCTCCGGACCGCTCGGCTGGCGCCTCGTCGCGTCATCGCCCGCCACCGCCATCGCGGGCTTCGTCCTGACCTTCGCCGGCCTCGGTTTCGCCGTGTGGGCGCGTTTCTACCTCGGCGGCAACTGGAGCTCGGTAGTCGCCATCAAGCAGCAGCACACCCTGGTCCACACCGGCCCCTACTCGCTGGTCCGCCATCCCATCTACACGGGCCTGCTCCTGGCCATGCTGGGCACCGCGCTGGCCACCGGCGAATTGGGCTGCTTCCTCGGCGTGTTCCTCGCCTTCGCCGGATGGCAAGCCAAAGCGCGGCTCGAAGAACATTTCCTGCTCGCCCAATTCGGTGAAGCCTATCGGAGCTACTGCGCACATGTCAAGGGCATGATTCCCTTCGTGCTCTAATCGTGTCTGAGCCAATGCCCCGCCATCAAATTGCTTCCCTGGCAGCGGAAATCGACCGCGACCTCCGCGCCATCCGCCAGGTGCTTCGCCGGCCCCTCGAGGCCGAGGTCGCGCGCGGCCGCCTCACCGGCCCGCAGCAGAGCGCCATGCACGCGCTGATCGTCTCCGGCGGCGCCAGCCTGAAGCAACTGAGCAAGGAGTTGGGACTCGCCCACAGCACCGTCTCCGGAATCGTGGATCGCCTGGAAAAGCGCGGCATGGTCAAGCGCCAGACCGATGACTCGGATCACCGCCAGACCCGCATCGTTGTCACCAGCCAGGTCCGCGACTGGATGCGCGATACGCTGCCCAGCCTGGAAGTCCACCCCCTGGCCGGCGCCCTGCGCGCGGCCACGCCATCCCAGCGGCAGCAGGTATCCGAGGGCATCCGCACGCTGCGGCGCCTGCTCGAGCGCGCTACCGCACCGGCACCAGATCCTTCACGTTGATCTCAGTCGCCGCGCCGCCGCCCGCCGGCACCGCCAACGACACGTCGATGTTCTTGCACACCGTGTCGGTGCACGCCTGCCCGCGGATCTCCAGCCGCCCCATCGTGTCCGGCGGACGCCGCAGTTTGACCGCAAACACCGCCTCGCGCTCGAAGCCCCAACTGAACCACCGCAATTCGGGGTGCGAAAAATCCTTGGGCGGCGATTGATGCCAGCCGCCTGCAAACTCCAGCCCGGCGACCGCGGTGATCTCGGTCGGCTTGTCGACGCTCAGCGCCTTCTTGCCGGCCAGCTTTTCGTCCGAGCGCCGCTTGTTGTCCATGGCGAACGTGTGCCATCCCGGCCCCAGCGTGGCGCGCACCACCAGCCACGGCCCGTCCACCCGCGCGCGATACGCCACCGCCACTTCCTCGTCGTGGCGCACCTCCACCGGCGCGCTCCAGTCGCCCGCGCGCGCGCCGCAGGCCATCGTCAGCAACAGTGCCCCGCTGCGCAGCCGTCTCATTTGCGAAAACTCAAAATGTGAGTGTTGAGTTGCATCTTCGTCCGCTGCCCGTCCCGGATCACATCCAGCATAGCCGAGTCCCCGGCCCTCACGTGCAGCTTCAGATACAGCTCCGCCGTGTTGGCCTGCTCGTCGCGCTCCACGCCGTTCACCGCCGCGATGACGTCCCCCAGCCGCAGATCGTGCGTCTTCAGCGCCTTGGCCAACTCGGCCACGTGCTTCACCTGGCTCGCAAATCCGTCGGGCGGCAGCCCGAGTTTGCGCTTCTCCTCGTCCGTCAGCGCCCGGTCCTCGAAATCCAGCCGCGGGTCCACGCTCGACTGCCGGAATCGCAGATCCGTCCACCACCACCGCGGCGGCAACCCCACAGTCAGCTCGACCGCACTTCCGCGACGATCGACCGTAATCCGGATTTTGTCCGCCTTCCGGTCGACCTTGTCGTAGCGGTATTGCAGGTCGCCGAACGTCAGCACCGCGGTGCCTTCCAGCGCCGTGATCCGATCGCCCGCCTTCATCCCCGCCGCCAGTGCCGCGTCCCGCGCCTCTTTCACCACCAGCCCCTTGGGCACATCCAGAAAGATGCCGATGGTCTTGATATCCGGCGACCGGTAGAGGTGCGTCACCTTGTCCAGCGTGCCCGCCTGCTCCCGCTGGATATTCTGAAAATCGCCGATCAGGTGGCACTCCACGCACTGCCGCTGCGCGAACGTGCGCTGCACCAGCAGTGGAATCTGCCGCGGAAAGAACGCCTGCGCCCGCGGCGGCAGTTTCAGCTCGCCTCCCAGATACCGCCGGTGCATGCCCAGCCCTTCGCCCAGCGCCGCCTGCAGGCTGTGCAGGTCGAGATACGTGTCCGGCGATGCCGAATCGCGCCCGCCGTAGCGGAAGTAGATCTGCTCTTCCGCGTTCAGCGCGAAGAAGTAGACCGCGTTGTTCCAATCGCGGTCGAACAGCCCCACGTCCACGTCGTCCATCCGCGTGATGCGGACGCACACGTATTGCTCGAGCAGTTTTCCCAGCGGCGAATCTTTCGGTGACAGCACAACCTGTGCGTCAAAAACGCGCCCGGAGATTCAAGCCTCGCACCGGAACTCGACGAACAGCGGCTTGCGCGTCTCTTTCGCCTGCCGCAGCGCCTGCCGGTAATCGCCCAGCCAATCGACTCCTTCATCCGCCGCTCGCACGGCGCCCGCCATCGCACACACCAGCACCACGCAGGTTGAAGCCATCCGCATCTATCCAGGGTACCCTACGGCGTAATCTTATACCGGTCCCGCGGGTAAAGCACCGCCTGGCGCACGTTGGCCAGGTTCATCGCTTGGCACGTCAGCCGTTCCAGTCCGATGGCGAACCCGCCGTGCGGCGGCATCCCCAGGTCGAACATCGCCAGGTGGCTTTCAAAGTTCGCCGGGTCGATCGCGCGCGAGCGCAGTGCCGCCTCCAGGTCCTGCCTTTGGTGCAGGCGCTGCCCGCCCGTCGTGATCTCGATCCCCTGGAACAGCAGGTCGAAGCTCCCCGCCGCGCCGCCCGTTCCTCTCGGCGCCGTGTAAAACGGCCGCGCCGCCAACGGGAACCCCAGCACGAACACCGCCGGAATCCCGGTCTCCCGCCGCGCCCGCTCGCAAAGCTGCCGCTCCGCTTCCGGGTCGAGATCGTCGGTGAGATCCCCTCGCCCGAATTCGCTCCGCAGCATCTCCAGGCACTCCCCGAACTCCCAGCACGGCACCCTCAGCATCGAAGGCAGCGGGGCCGTGCGGTACTTGCCCAATACGCTGCCGAACCGCCGGTTGAGATTCTCGAACATGTCGCTCAGCAGTTCGCGCTCGAACTGGATCACGTCCTCCGGCCCGTCGATGAATCCGAACTCCACGTCGAGCGAGTAGTACTCGGTCAGGTGCCGGCTGGAGGCGTGCGGCTCCGCGCGATACACGTGCCCCGTCTCGTAAACGCGCTCGAACCCCGCGACGCCGTGTTCTTTGTAGAACTGCGGGCTCTGCGCCAGGTACGCCGCCCGCTCGAAATACCGGATCTCGAAAAGATTCGATCCGCCCTCCGTGCCCCCGCCCACGATCTTCGACGTTACGATCTCCGTGAACCGCCGCCGGTTCAGCGCGTCCCGAAACGCCGCCAGCAGGCCCGCCTGCACCCGGAAAACATCTCCCACCGCTTCCGTTCTCAGCGCCAGCGGCCGGTATTGAATCAGCGTCTCCAGCCCGACGCCGTCCACGCTCGCCGCCGAATGGAACGGCAGGTTCTGAGACGCGCGGTTGAGCACCCGGATCTCCGCGATCTCCACTTCGATTCCCGCCTTCGCGCGCGGCTCGCGCCGCACGCTCCCCCGGATCTCGACCACGTCCTCCACCTTGAGGTGCTCCCGGAAATCCTCCGTGGCCGTCACGCACTGCGCCTCGCCGCTGCAATCGCGCAGAATGACGAACGTCGTCTTGCCGAGTACGCGCAGCCGGTAGATCCAGCCCCTGATCCGAACCGGTCCGGAAATGAATTCGCCCAGCTCTTCGATGAAGATCCGGCGCGCCGTGGTTGTAGTCAAGGCCATGCAAATCCTCCCCGAGGGCAACTTGCTGGAACCACGTTCTGCGGCGGTGCCATCCAGCTTCCGGCCCGGCGGCCGGCGCTCAATTGGCGCGCTGTCGCTGCGCCACGCGTTCCGCTCTACTGGGGCCTGCCGGGTGCGCCGGCTTCCGTTTCAAGCGAACCTCTCAGAGGGGTCTTTCCTCTTCGCCGAGTTCTTCCCATTCTAGGACATGCCGGCGCCGTCCATCCACTCGCACAGCGTGACCGCGACCTTCTCCACGCAGCACGAGAGCACCGGATCGAGGTCGCTGGGCCAGGTTCCGCTGCTCATCGAGAACACCACCGCCCGCGCATCGCGTTGTTCCGCGCAGGCGGCGGCGATGGCATCGTGTACCTGGACCTCGTCGCCTGCGCCGAGCGCCCCCAAGAATCGCGCGAATGCCAGGAACTCGAAAGCGAACTCCTCGCGCAGCCCGGCCCGCCGGCTCGCCGGCACCACCGCCACGATCTCCGCCGGCCCGGCCTTCGATTCGTCGCAATAGATGGACGCCACGGCGCAATCCGCAAGGTCGTGCACCAGCGCAAAAAAGCGCGTGGCGCGTTCGCCCGCCGTGCCGCAGCTCACTGCTCCGTACCACGATTTTCCCGGCGCGGCACGCAAGGACTGAAGCAGCCGCCGGTCGCGTCCGGCGCCCGGCCCCAGCTCATTAGGGCCATGCCAGGTCCGGCTCCGCGAATCCCACCCGTACAAACAGATGGTTTCCTCGCCGCACCTCGCCCCATTGGTGTCTGCTGCACGGGCAGAGAGCTTGCGTGGAAGAATTTGGGACATGAGTATCTTAAACACCAGAATACCTGAAGAAGTTGTGCCAGGCGACAAGATCCCACCTCGCGCCCTCTGGCAATACTCTTATCCGTGTTGATCGGTGTCCATCCGTGGCCCAATTGAGAGTTTTTCAGTATCCCTCGGCCGTGCACACCCTCCCCTCCATTGATACAATTCCGCAATGGCCGATTCCACCTACGGCGCGGTGCCCGCCTCCGCCACCCCGCTCGCGGCCCCTCGCCCGCGGCACGCGGCCATCGTCCGCCTCACGCACTGGATCACGACCCTGGCCTTCCTCGCCCTCCTCCTCAGCGGAATCGAAATTCTCATCTCCCACCCGCGCTTCTACTGGGGCGAAGCCGGAAACGTATTGTCTCCACCCCTATTCAAACTGCCCATTCCCGCCTCCCGGGCCACCGTCCCCACAGGCTACGGCTACGTGCTCCCTGACCAGAACGGCTGGAGCCGCTACCTCCATTTCCAATCGGCCTGGGTCGCCGTCCTCACCGGCTTCCTCTACGTCGTCTTCGGGATCCTCAGCGGGCACTTCCAACGCAACCTGCTCCCCGCCCGCCTCTCCCTTCGGGAACTCTCCGCCGTCATCACCAGCCACCTGCGCCGCCGCTCCACCGCCGCCGAAGACGCCGGGTCGTACAACGTGCTTCAGCGCCTCACCTACTTGCTGGTGATCTTCGTCCTCTTCCCCCTCGTGATCTGGACAGGTCTGGCCATGTCTCCGGCCATCGCCTCCGCCTTTCCTCCCGCGGTCACCGTCTGGGGCGGCCAGCAATCCGCGCGCACTCTGCACTTCTTCATCTCCATAGCCCTGGTCGTCTTCCTGTTGGTACACCTCGTCATGGTCTGGCGTTCCGGACTCCGCGCCCGGGTTCGCGCCATGATCACCGGCCGCCCACCCACCCCTGAGGAGCGCACATGAGTAAACTCTCCCGACGCCAACTCATCACCGCCGGTCTCGCCACCACCGCCGGCGCCTCCGGACTCGCCGTCGCCGCCGCCCTGGCGCGCCGCTATGGACTCATCCCGCCCGATGCCGGCGGCCTCTACGGCCCGGGCGAGACCCTGACCTACGCCGCCCAGCGATTGCTCACCCGCCACTCCCTGGCGCGCGAGTTCTCTGCCGGTCAAATCTCCAAACCGCCGTTCGCCAATGAAGTGTCCCCCCTCGGCGACGACTTCAAGCGTCTCCAGCAGGGCTCGTTCGCTGCCTGGCGTCTCGCCGTCGACGGAATGGTCGCCCGCCCGGCCGCCTTCTCCGTCGACGAGCTCAAAAGCTTTCCCCGCCGCACCCAAATCACCCACCTGGCCTGCGAAGAGGGCTGGTCGTACATCGCCGAATGGACCGGCGTCCCCCTCTCTCATATCCTCGACGTGGTCGGCACTCTCCCCCAGGCTCGATACGTCGTCTATCGCTCCTTCCAACCCGACTGGTGGGAAAGCATCGACATGGCCGATGCCCTGCACCCCCAAACCCTCGTCGCCCACAGCATGAATGGCGGCAGCCTCCCCGTCCCGTTCGGCGGACCGCTCCGCCTCCGCGTCCCCCGCCAGCTCGCCTACAAAAGCCTCAAGTACATCACCCGTCTCACGGTAACGGACAGCCTGAAACATTTCGGTAAAGGCTTGGGCTCCTCTGAGCCCGAGACCGGCTACGCCTGGTACGCCGGAATCTGAGAGCTAATTCTCGGTCGGCGTCTTTTCGATCTTGTCGATCACGATGATGTCGACGTCGCCCTTCTTCGGCTCCAGTTTGAGACCCAGTTGGGATTGAAGCGCTCCGAACAGAGGTTGGGGAGGGTCGCCGTCGGGGATGAAGGTGTTCTCGTTGCCGGCCGCGCCCGGACCGGGACCCGCGCCGGGACCTGGACCTGCGCCCGGCCCTGGGCCTCGGCCCACCGCGATCATCATCCCTCCGGCGCCGGGTCCGCCGCGGCCCGGCCCTTCATTGGGATCCGGCGCGTACGTGAGGATGAAGTCGTACTTGGCGGTCAAGCCGGTATTGTCGATCACCGGGCGGTTCAACTGGCTGGTCAGCCGGTTGGCCAGGTCCTGCATCGTCTGCGCCGTGGCGGTAACGCGGGCGCGCCCCGGCATCATCATCATGAACATTCCTGCGCGGCTGGTCATTGCCGCCGGCATCACCGGAAAGCCATCCGGTCCGATTTTCGGAGGCCCCAGCGGAGGTGGCGGGGGAGGACCGTCGGCATCCGGAGCAGGCGTCGTGGCCGCGGACTCTTTCAGCTTCCCGGCCTTCGTCACCACCAGCGAGTACATCGGCAGCTCCTTCTTCTCGCGGTGAATCGACATCTTGAACCGCTCGATCAGCAGGTTCTGCAGCATGACTTGGAGCTGCTCTTTGGTGGTCTCCGGAGGCATCGTGGCCGTAACATCGAAGCGTTCGGAATCCAGCCAGCTCGGGCCGTTGATCTGGTAGTTCTTCACGTTGTAGGCCGTCATCAGGATGTTCTTCAGCGTCATGTACGGGTAGGTGATGCGCCCGGGATCTTTCGTCCCCGGTCCTCCGCTCGGCCCGCGCATGAAGATGCGGCCCTGACCGTCGGGCGTCGGCGGTTGCGCCGGCTTGACCGATGCCACTTCGAACGTCGGCGATTGCTGCGGTACCGCCGTCTGGCCAAACGCTGTGAACGCGATCGCTGCCGCGGCGAG
>DATJYJ010000620.1:0-15647 GCA_035578025.1 Verrucomicrobiia bacterium | reverse complement strand
GCATCCACCAGCAACTTGGTTCCGTCGAATTTGGTGAATTCAAGCCGGGCGGCGGTATCGTTGCGGACTACAATCAGCTTCCGCTCCGCCGCGGGCGTTTTGGGCGAATCGCTGCAAGTGGACAGATTGACCCGCGTGATCGTGGGCGGCTCGGCGATGCGTCCGGCGGAGGCTTTGAAGCCGGGAAACAGCGCTTCGAGCCGGTTACTCGCCTCGAGGATGTTCACATGGCGCGAATGCACGGCGGGAAATGCGACCGCCAGGTTTTCCACTACCGCGCCAAAGCTGCGGCCCTTGACGCAATAATCCGCCAGGCGCTGCAGTTGCATTTCAAACCACAGGTAGTTCTCGGGCGGGAGATTGGCTTCGAGGTAATTGAGATCTCCGCCCGACGTATAGCGTGGAGCTTTCATTTCCGGGAGTGGTCCATTCAACATAAAGACAAGGTCCGGACGGGCCGCACGGATGTATCCAGCCATAAAAACATTGGCAAGAAACTCACCTACGAAAGTATTCCCGTCGATTTTCAGGGCATCCGCGAAAATATGGCCGGCCTCGTGGAAGGTCACGGCTTCGGCGCCCAGAACGGGATCGAGCGATTTGAACGCATCGGGATAGATGTCCTCGATGTGCTCCGGAAACACGATGAGCGAGGACCGCACGATTGCATGGGGCAGGATCTCCGGCGTCACCTTTCTCCAGGTCTCCCGATCCAGCACCGCAAGCGTCATGGGCGCCTCAATGTGCAACTGGCTTTGAAACCAGGCATGCGCCAGTGCAAGCGACCGTTGCCAGCGAAGTGCACGGTGCTCCGACGCGGGCGAGTAAATCAAGGGTACCGGGCCCGGCGCCTCCTTCAGTTGGAGCGCGCGCAGGCGGGAGAGCATATCCGCCGGCGATTGAGCGCCAAGTTGGCCGGCGGTCAACAGTAGGGTCGGTATCGCGATACGTAAGGTTTTCATATGCTGCTCCTCTATGGTTTCGCTACGGCGATGGTCGCCCGGCTCGAAATGAAGGTCCCCGGCGCCGACAACTGGAGGTACCATGTGCCGGCGCCATACCAGTCCGCCGGCAGGCGAACCTGGATCTGAATCAGTCCGCTGACGAAACCAGTCACTCCGCCTGCATAAAGCGGAGTCGCGTACATGCCGAGCGTCGCCCAGGCCGGATGGTCGCTCCATGCGAGTTCCTCTTCCGGAAAAGGCCCGGACAGAAACACCTGAACTCCGGCCGTGATTGGCGATGACGGCAACGACACTACATCGCGCTCGGATTTCTGCCCCTGAAGCGCGGCGCCGGTCGCGTAGAAGGTGACTAGCGAGCCGGTATGGGCCGGATTCGATTGGGAGTTCAAAGTGCCGTCCTGATTGAATGCCGCCGCGGCGCCTTGGCCCGAGCCATCCATGCTGAAGACGCCCAGGCGCGTCGTCCGTACAGGCAGACGTACCGTATTCGAAGATGCGCCCCGATAGTCGACTTGCACATCCACGTTGACAGCGTCTGCGATTCCGTATGGCACAATCGCCGTGGTTTGCCGGTCCGAGGCATACATCAGCGCTCCTGGAATGCCATTAAAGAGGACCCGGGCGCCGCCGAGGCTTTGCGGCAGCGGCGAGTTTGGGGACACTTGCGCTTCGACGCCCTCGGCCGGGCCGATCGAAGTCCCCAGGATGGTTACCATTTCTCCGGCAGCGAGGGCGCCGCCGGCATAGTTGGCGGCGTTCAGCACGCACTCGTTGTGGATGCGCGGTCCGTCGACTGGAGCGATTGGGTTCTTCTTCAAGGCGGTGACCGAGGAAGAGAGACTCTCGAAGACGTAGAGGCGGTCAGGCGCGACAGTCATACCACCGGCCAGGTCGTCCTGATCGGTTCCGAATTGCCGCTGCCATATTCTGTTGCCCTCGGAATCGAAGCGGCTGACCTGTAGATCGAGGTTGCCCGAGCGGCACTGGCCTTCCAGGGTGCCATACATGCTGCCGACAAAATAGAAGCTACCTTCATCCGCGGCGATTGCCGACGAGCTGTATTCGCCGGCTTCGCTTGGAAAGGCATGCGTCCAGCGGAGATTGCCGTCGTAATCGAAGGATTGAAAACGCCGGCCCACGATCTGACCGTCCTGCGAGTACGACACCGTGGTTGTATAGAACCCTTCCGAATTTGCCGCCAGTAGCGCGCCGATCGCGTTGCCCATTACTCTGGCCGACATGCGGCCGCCCGACCGGCTGTATTTCTGAAGCAAAGGAGTCGATGTTGGAGAGTAGGCGCCGTCGATAAAGTAGATGCCCGCGGCATCGGCGTGCAGTATGCCGGGACGCCCGTTCACCGGAAGGCTCCAGACCTCCTGCCCATCGGCGTCGAAGCGGCGCAAGGTCCAACTGGCAGAGTAGCCGGGAAACGAATCACTTTGTAGCGACGACCATGCTACGGCATAGATTCCCGCATCATCCGCGATGAGAGAGTAGAGACGGGTGTTGGATTGGACCGCGAACTGCCGGGTCCACACCTGGTTGCCATCGGAATCGTACCTGCGAAGGAATGATTCGTGAACGGTTGGCGTAGCCGCGGCCGCCGTATACCCGCCCACATAAATTCCGGAAGCCGAGACTGTCACGGCTGTAGCCGCCGTCGGACCGTCGAACACGCGCGTCCAGATTGCCGCTCCCTGCGAATTGAACCTGCGCAGGAAGGCATGCGCGTCGTCGGTGGTGTAGTAGGTCTGCCGCACTTCTCCCGCGACATACAAGCCAGTGGAATCGGCTGCGATCGCGCGGGCATACTCGGGCGCTTGGGCAACCTGTGGAAAATAGGTAAGTGTTTGCGCGGCGAGTGTGCCGGCCGTGAGCGGAATCAGTAACACCAGAGTTCTGTTCATTGACCTTCCTTTACTGAGTCTTCACCGCAATCGTCGCCAGGCTGGAGGCGATCGAGTCGTTAAGGGTCATCAACTGCGGGTACCAGATACCGGAGCCGAAATCCCATCCGACGCCCGGCAGGCGAACTCTGATCTGAATGAGGCCGTTCACCGCTCCGGTTACGCCGCCGGCGGAGAGCGGCGCATAGCGCACGATGCGCACGTCGTCCCAGTTCCAGCCCGACTCGGGGTATGGGCCGGAAAAAGCCACCTGCATCTCGCCCTTCACGGGGTCGGGAGAAGAGACCACTGTCGCCTCGGAAGACTGATTCTCCAGCGGAGCACCCGTCGCATAGAGCGTAACCACCGAACCGCTGAGCGCCGGATTATCGGGTGAGTTCAGCGTTCCATCCTCGTTCCACGCAGCAGCGGGCCCCCGGCCCGACCCGTCCAGGCTAAACAGGCCCAGGCGTGTTTCCTTCAGCGGGAGTAGCACCGCATTGGAACGTTGGCCCCAATATTCCACGCGCACTTCTACCGACTTCTTCCCTGCCAGCGCGTAGGGCACTATGACGGTGGTCTGCCTGTCGGACGCATAGAGCAATGCGCCGGGAATGCCGTTGAACAACACACGAGTGTTCGCCAAAGTCGCCGGAAGAGGCGAGTCTTGTGACGCAAGCGCCTGAATGCCCTCGGGCGGACCGAGCGACGAACCGAGGATCGTGACCATTTCTCCGGGAGCGATCCCACCGCCAACGTAGTTGGCTGCATTAAGCACGCATTCATGGTGGATGCGCGGCACGGAAGATGGCGCCTCGGGCTCCCTATCGAGCCTGGCGATTACGGAGAAAGGCCCGTACGGTCCACCCGCTATGTAGACGCCGGCGGCGCCTACGGCGATGGCGCGCGGGAAATCGTCCTGATCGCTCCCCAGTTGCCGCCTCCACAGCCGATTTCCTTGAGAGTCGAACCGGCTGACCAGGAAATCGAGATAGCCCGCGCGGCACTGGCCATCCAAGGCACCGTTGGCGCTGGTAGCGAAGTAGAAACCATCGTCGCTGGCGACGATGACCCCTCCGGGAGGCTCTTGGAATTCAATTGGATATTCACGCGTCCACTTCAAATCCCCATTGGCGTCGTAGGCTTGGAAGTATCTGTGAAGGCTTTGGTCGGACGACGAGTAGAGCACCGTCGTCATGTAGATGCCATCGGAATTCGCCGCGAAGTAGCCGAGCGCATCGTTCCTCAAAGTCCTCGCCCACATCTGAATGCCGGCGCGATTGAATTTCCTCAGATTCGTCATCTGATAAGCCGGAGCCCGGTCGATCAGATAGATGCCTGTGGCATCGGCGCTCAGAGCCCATGCATACGACACCACCAGGCTCCAGAGTTGGCGCCCGCCGTCGTCAAACCTCCGCAGGACCTGCGTCGAGGCGTGCTCGAGGTTTGGTTCGAGGAGGTAGACGCCGGCATCGTCCGCAGCCACGGCTCCCGACGCGGCGATTACTTCGATGGGCCGTCCGGATCGCCACGTCCACAACTCGTTTCCATCAGCATCGTACTTCTTAAGAAAGAGTTCACGGCCGCCATTCGAGTTGGAGTCAATGGAGGCGTTTCCCGCCACGAATACCCCAGAGCGCGACGTGGCTATGCCGGTGACGGCGGAGTGCCCATCGAACTGGTGTGTCCAGAGCTCCGTGCCGTAGGCATCGAACTTGCGAAGGTAGGCGCGAGCGCCATCCGGGGAGTCGGGAGTCTGCCGGATTTCCCCAGCAGAGTAAACACCGGTCGAATCTGCGGACATCACCCACGCGGATTCCAGCGGCGTCGATACGCGCGGAAAGAACGTTGCCGTCTGCGCGGTAAGAGCCCGGCTCGCTGCGGCAAACAGAAAGCAAATGTATAGGAACGTGTTACACGTTGTGACGCGGACTTTCATGGGACACCCCGGACAGGAATTGGCGGTCACCCGGCTTCATTGGCGATAGGAAGCGGGAAGAGTGCCTGCGTCGGCCAACGCGGAACGCGCTGTGCGAAGGCTGGACGCGGCCTGATCCAGCCCAATGTCGATCAACGGCCGAACAGGCAGGTGACTCGCCACCTCCAACAAGAGCCGCACGGCGATCAGGTTTGCCCGCGCAGACAGAATGCTCGGCTCGTTGGTCTTCTTCAGGGCACCCGCACCGAGCACCGCTTCTGCGTCTTTGGTTTCGGCGAGTGCCAGGCCGGCGAGTTCGCGCGCATCGTCGTCGCTGGCCATTCCCTTCGCGCGTCCAACCAGCGAAAGGGAAGAGCGGACGTTCTCCAACGCGTTCAACACCCGCAGGAATGCGGCGATGGCTTGCACTTCCGGATCGTTCGGGTCCGGGCTAATGTTGACGAACACCAAACCGATGGGGCCGCCAATGCTCGAAAAGCTGTCCTTGAATGCCGGCGTACCATAGAATGCCACCGCGGATTCGAGGTCCGCGACCGAGTGGTTATGGAAATAAGGAGCAGTATCTGCCGCCTCCACAAGCGGGGGTGCATTGAACTCCTCAACAGGGAAGAGCCCGGCGGGAACCGACGCGAAGTTGCCAAAACCGCCGAGCGGAGTGGGAAGAACACCGAAACCGCCGTCGCGAGGCAATGCAAGGGACAGTGCTACGGGCGTTTCATTGACGTTGACCGGGGCGGACATATTGAAGCCCCGGGGATTGCCATCGAGGCGCGGCGAGAAGCCTGGAATCGCCGAATTGAAGTTGATTCCGGTCGTTCCCCCCGCGTTGAAGTGACATGCATTGCAGTTCTTGTGACCGGTCTCGGCGATGTTACCTGTGTCCAGGAACAGCGCCCTACCCTTGCTCGCCAACGCACTTTTCAGCACGAGAGACTTGAGGTCGAAGTCCTCCTGCCGGCCGAGGGCCAACTGATACGCCGCGAGCGCATCCAGTTCTTCGTCGGTGGGGACTCGGAAATCGGCGCCGGCTCTGCGATTCAGGGTCCGCGTGGCGTGCTGTGCGATCGCCACGATCGCGAAATCGCGAAGCGGCGGGCCATCGTTGCTCCAGCCCAACCGTTCGGGTGGATCCGCGTTCATGCCGTTGCTGGTGAAATCGATCCCGAACGAGGGATCCGGCCGGGTGCTGGAATTGCGCAGCGCGAGAACGGTTTGGGCAGACCGCATCGTCAGCTTGGTCTGTAAGTTATCGAAGCCATCCGCATTCACGATGAACAAACCGAACTTTCGCATGAGGTCGGGTTTTTCGAAGCCTGCTGCGAGCGACGGGTTATGCTCGGCCACGAATAGGGGATCGGTACGCGGTAGTCCAGCAATATAATCAGGGTCGATCGTGAAATTGTGATTCTCGACGTGACACGTTCCGCAGGCCCGGCCGTTGCCGTCAAACTGCTCTCTGACGAATATCTGCCTCCCCTGTGCGACGAGGCGGGCGAAGTTCAACTCTCTGCCTCGTGCCATCGGATCGAAGCCGGCGGAGTCGCCGGGGTCGCCTGCGAACCGGACTTGGCGATGCAAGAGCCGGTCGAAGATGGTTGGCGAACCCATCAATACGAACGAGGCCGTCGGCGTCTGGTCCGAATGCACTACGAACGCCCGATCCGGCAGGAACCCGGAAGAGCTTACCGACGGGAGTGTAATCGACAGCTTGAGGACTCCGGCTTGTGCACCAGGCGAATAGGAGCCCACCCGAAGCATGGCATCGCCCGGCTCGGCCAGCGTGGTACGACCGGGCGCCGGCCGGTTATCGACGAACCACAAATCGAACGACTCACCGGCCGGCATCCCCATCAGCTTGGACGTTACCAGACCCGTGGTCAGGTCGATGCTCACACTGCCGCCGGCGTTCAACCCGCCGGTGGTGATGCCTCGAAAGGTGGTGAGCGGCGCAACGAGGAGATGCCCTCCATTGGTCGAGGCCAAGCTAGCGGCGTACTGGTCGAAGGCGCTGATCAGCGCCACGGGATCGGCCATTCCCGTGTTTGGGGTGTCGGCCGCGGAAGCCAGCGTGGCGCTCCAGGTGATGATCGCGGCATAAGACAGAAGACTTCTTGGCAACATGATGAATCGCTCTCCTCTGAGTTGGTCGACCCGGCAGGGGCGCCAGACCGGATGAGAGCAGGTTAGGGCAGCAGCGACTGGAAAACTAGTGAAGTGGGCCGACTTCACCGTAGTTCACGTGGGTTAGGTAGTTGATTCTGCTCAGTTGGGAAGATTCATTTTCCGCTTGAGCGCCGCCCATCGCGGGTCGGAATGCAGGCTGTCCAGCGCCGGATTAACGTTGATCCAATCGCTGGCGAACGAGCGCGCTTGTACGGCTTTATCCAAATACTCGAAAGCATGGTCCTTGTCCCCAACGTCCATATACATGGCGGCGAGAAAGATCGGGCTGATGTCCCGGCGTCGGGTATACTCCTGAATCAGTCGCTTGGAACTGCTGGGATCTCCGGCGAGCGTCCGAGCATGGGCCAGCAGGGTGGCAGCCGGCGGCGCGCCGCTGGTCATCGTCATCGCCTTCTCCAGATAGGCGATCGCCTGCGGGTACATCCCCTTACTCGAATACGCGAAACCTAGCCCAAAGTACGGGTCGAGGTATCCGGGAAACACCTCCAACACTTGCAGGCAATGCTGAATGGCCTGATCGTAATGGCGGGTCATGTACAGAGCCATGCAAAGCGCGTTGTTGGGTGACGGTCCAAGAGGGTCGAGTTCCACCGCGCGCCGCATCTCCATCAATCCTTCCTTGTCACGACCGAGGTCGATCAGTACGTCGCCGAGCCACTGGTGCGCGGTTGGATAGCTCGGGCTCAATTCCACCGCTCGCCGCATGTGCCACTCCTTTTGAGACCAGTCCCACAAATCCAGGCAGGCGCCGATGCTGGCGTGAACCTCTCCCAGGCTGTCGTCCAGTTCCAGCGCCCTCTTGGCGGCTTCGCACGCCCGCGTTTCGTACTCCTTCCTGTCCAGTCGATAAGAAATTACGTCGTAAGCATCGGCTAAACCTGCAAAGGCCAACGCGTAACGAGGCTCCTTGGCAATAGCCTGGTTGAAATATTCGATGCTCTTCAGCATCCGCTCCGTATCCCTGGTTTGCCAGTTGAATCTCCCCTTGAGGTAAAGATCCTGAGCTTCCAGATTGACGGGGCGCGAAGCCAGACGCGCGTGCTCCTGGGGCGTGACGTGTACGTGGACTTGTTCGGCGATTGCCTGAGCAAGTTCAGCCTGCAAGCTCAGGACGTTGCTCCGGTCCCGCTCATAGCTTTCTGCCCACACGTGACGATCCGCCGGCGCCGCGATCAACTGCGCGCTGATTCGCACCCGGTCGCCCAACCGAGTTATCGTTCCCTCGACGACGTAGTCCACCTTCAACTCACGAGCGATTTCGGTAACGGTCTTCTTCGTCCTCTTGTATTGGATGACAGAAGTCCGGGAAATAACCGAGAGGCCATGAATTTTGGCGAGATCGGTGAATAACGCATCGGTCATACCGTCTGCAAAATACTCCTGCTCCGCATCCGCCGACAAATTCTCCAATGGGATCACGGCAATCGAAGGAGTGTGGACAGCAGCATGTGCATGCACCCATAGCCATCCGGCGAAGCCTGTGCCGATTATCAAGATCGCGCATGCCGCAATCAGTGTTCCTCGTGCCCGCGCAGCCGGGGGGATCGCGGTAATGGTCTGGGGCGCGACCGGTTCCGGGGACGCTACCCGCTCCGGCGACGCGGGCGCCGCGGCGCGGCTTGTGAACACAGGCCGATAGCTTCCCTTCGGCACGGCGATCTCAATCGGATCGTTCTTGCCTTCAGTCTGGTAGTACTCCGCCAACTTCTGCCGCAGCCGACGGGCTTCGCTGCGCACTGCGGTGTCAATTCGGGGATCAAACGATTCGTCTTTCCCAAGTACCTGGAGCCCTAACACATATTCCTTCAGTTGATCGGCTTGGCCTGCTATCTCCTGCTCCACAATGAACCGTAGAAATCGGCAGAGTTGAGGCGAATGGATGAAGGTCTTGCTAGAGAGAACTCTTTCGAGTTGAGATAGTATCGCGTCCGCGGAAGGGCTTGCGGTGGACAACGGAAGGTCTTCCGACGCTTGTTTGAGTTCGCCCGCCCTTCGATCGAACAACACTACAGGATTATATCGGGTTGGACGGGCCTGGCGCGGACGCCACGCTCAGTTGCAGAGGATCCGTTGACCGTTGACCTGATAATGGACTCCTCGTGCTCGGACTAGCTGGCGCGTAACCCGAGAGGCGACAGTGATCCACAGAGTCCGAAGGCGAGTGAAGACCCTAACCTGACCCGCGTTGGAGATCGGGTGACTTGTTTAAAAAAGAACAATCCTCGACAGCCTTCATATTCCACATAATCAAGACCGGTCTGCACGAGCCGTGGATGTCCGATGAACACCTGAACGCCGGCCTTGAGCTGCCGCTCGTACCAAGCCTCCCGATCTTCCGGCGCTGTCTGGGTGGTGAGGACCGCCGCCCTGATGCCCGCGTTATTCAGCACCGATTCGATCCGCCGGGTGACATCCCGCTTCTGCGTGTACGTTGCGTAGATCTGAACGCCGCGCCGGTTCTGAATCTCAGCTTGGACCAGTTCAAGGAGCTTTCGTTCTTTAGCGTAAAGCACAGACTCGTCGAGGTCCGCCGGGTCAGCGATTAAGAAGCGCTCGCGCCGCTTCGTTTCTTCATCGTATGCGACGCCCCAGAGCTTCCCAATTCCAAATGGCCGATCGGGATATAGCAATAGAGCATTGAGGGCCGTGCTGACGACTGAGGAATTTCCACGGTGCTCCTGAAGGGCTTCGGCAATCTCCTTCTCCAGGTTTTCATATGCCTCCGCCAGCGGCTTTTCCATCGGCACGCTCACCACTTCCTCCGTATAAGGAGGCAGGTTCGCCGAGATGTCCTCCAACGACACGAACGCGCCGATATCCATCAGGAACCGCGCAAACAGCAACGGCGACGCACCCGGGCGCTCCTTCACCCTCCTGGTCACCTTGGCTTTCGAGCATGCGTTCTCTTCGGGTTCGATTGTGGTGATTGTCTCCAGCACCCCGTACGTTTCAGTGAAGCTTCGGATGCCGGCGTCGCCGTATTCATACCCCTGGGCGACCATTCGCCCCGGATCGATACGGTAAAGAATGTTGAAAACATCCGAGGCCATTCCCCCCGTCAGAGTGCCCGTCAAGATAATCGTCTTGTCGACAGCACTTGCCAGCGTCCCCAGAGCGTTTCCCTGGGCAGTATCGGCGGCTTTCGCCTCGTGTACTTCGTCAGCGATGCCGAATTCGAAAAAGTGGCGAAGGTACAAGCCAATCACGTGGTACCTGTCGGAGCCAAGAGGTAACGGTGCAATATCCCTGGCACCCGCTCTTCGGCTCGAAATTGAAGCTCGTTAAAACCGCTACGATCACCGGTCTCGAGGAATTGCACTGCGAAGCGCCTGACGGGATCGTCCTCGGCATCCCGCGCTGGATGACGGAAGCGGGGCGCTGTCTTTCGATGGAGATTGGTAATCCGGTCGTCGGCCTGCCGGCGTTGACGGAACTGCGTACCCTGCTTGATGGTCTAAAGTCTCGGTGAGCGCGTTTTCAGAGACGCGAACTTCCTTTTGAGGAGACATCATGCTGAAAAAGACCCAACCACCTCCGCGGCAATTGTCATTGCTGCCTCAATTCGACGACTCTATCCCAGTTCCCGTAGAGAGACAGCGGGAGCTGGAACAGGTTTTAGCAGACCTTCTACTGAGCGTTGCCGAAGCTGAGCGGCCCCAGCAAGGGAGGAAACTGCCTTGACCAAAATCACGCCGGATCATCTCCGCCGCCGCGCCATAGTATACGTCCGGCAATCCACGCCCATCCAGGTTGTGCACAATCTCGAAAGCCAGCGACGCCAATATGGGCTCGCCGACTATGCCCGCGAGCTTGGCTTCAATGACGTCATTACGATTGATGATGACCTCGGGAAATCGGGGTCGGGCTTGGTCGAACGCCCAGGCTTTCAACGCTTGGTCGCGGAGGTTTGTGGAGGGCAAATCGGAGCCATCCTCTGCATAGAAGCGTCGCGCCTGGCGCGGAATGGCCGGGACTGGCATCATCTGATCGACCTGTGTGGACTCGTCGGCGCCATTGTCATCGACCCGGAAGGAGTTTACGATCCACGCTCACCGAACGACCGATTGCTTCTCGGTTTGAAGGGGACGATGAATGAGTTCGAGCTTCATTTGTTCCGACAGAGATCTCTTGAGGCGATGCGCCAAAAGGCCCGCCGCGGCGAATTTCAGTGCAATTTGCCGGCGGGATACTGTTGGGCCCCCAGCGGTGAGATCGAGATTGATCCGGATCGCCGGGTCCAACAGGCAATCCGCTCGGTGTTCGAGCGCTTCGCGGCCCTTGGCAGCGCCCGTCAGGTCCTGATGGAGTTTCGCAGCCAAGGAATTCAATTGCCTGTCCATCACCCTGACCCGTTCGGTTCAAAAGTAGAGTGGAGAGCGCCGGTGTACCACACGATCCTTCAGGTTCTGGTCAACCCGGTATTTGCAGGCGCATACGCGTTTGGCAAGACGGAATCCCGAACCACGGTCGTCAACGGGAGAGCGAAGAAGACCGTCGGCCACCGAAAGCCCATCGGAGAATGGGGCGTTCTGATAAAAGACCACCATCCAGGCTATATTACCTGGGACCAGTTTGAACGAAATCAGAAAACTCTCAGCGAGAACAATTTCATGCGAACAGGGAGTAACCGGAAAGCTGGCCGCGGGGGCCACGGATTACTGACCGGCCTCCTGAGGTGCCGCCGGTGCGGCCGCATGCTGTACACCTACTACAGTGGCCGAGGCGATCTCGTACGTTACATGTGCAGAGGGTTAAGGATCGTTCACGGAGGACGGCCGTGCATCTCCTTCGCTGGGACGAAGCCAGAACAGCGAGTTGTAGCCGAGATACTCCGGGCCGTCGGGGGGAGCGCAGTCGAAGCCGCTCTTCAGGCAGCAGAGCGCGCCACAAATCAGCAACAGACCCGGTTACAAGCCCTTTCGCTCGAACTGGAACAGGCCCGTTATCAGGCGCGCCTCGCCGAGCGGCGCTACGAAGCCGCCGACCCTGAGAATCGTTTGGTAACAGGGGAGTTGGAAACAAGATGGAATGCGTCGCTACGCCATGTCGCCAGTCTTGAGGAGGCTCTCGGATCCGTAGAGAGCGCGTTTAATACGACACCGATCCCGGATCAGTCTTCACTGATGCGCCTTGCCGATGACCTGGAGTCAGTTTGGAAAGCGCCGGGAACGGATCTGCGCCTCAAGCAAAGGATCCTGCGAACGCTCATCGAAGAAATGATTGTCGATGTCGACCAACCGACCAACCAAGTCGTCATGCTGATCCATTGGTCGGGCGGACGCCACACAGAATTGCGTGTCACGAAACCGAAGACAGGGGAGCACGGCCACAAAACTGCCGCCGAGGCCGTGGAGGTAGTAAAGCAAATGGCCGGCCAGTATCCAGACGATATCATCGCCAGCACGCTGAACCGGCTGGGGTTCTCAACGGGTTGTGGCAATACTTGGAAGAAACACTTGGTGTGCTCCCTGCGCAGCAAGCTTGACTTGCCGACCTACAACCCCAACAACACGCAAGCGCCAGGCGCTCTCACCGCCGAACAAGCTGCTGAGCGGCTCGGCGTGAGCATGCGGACCGTGCGGGAACTGCTCCGGACGAAGGTGCTTGCCGGAACTCAGGTCGTTAAGTTTGCGCCGTGGCGGATCCCCGCGGAAGCCCTGAATGCCGCGAGCGTTGTTGAGCGCGTTGCTCGCATTCGCGCTGGCAACTACTCACGAGCGCTGTGGACTCCAGATGAGACCACTCCTCGGCTTCCCGGCATGTGATAACGACCAAGTCGACAAGGGGCGCGTAGAGCTAAAGAACGAGGGGTCGTTTCGGTGAAACTTGAGAGCACGTTCTAGGTTGGCGTTGCAGGCTACGAACGCTATGATTTATGGTGAGCTGACCATAATGTTAGAGCCTTTTTAGACCGGCGACCCGGCGCACAACGACTCGGGGCAGCGGGAAGTGTGGTCGCTGCGGCCGTGGGCTAAAAATGGTCTGCACTATTCCGGCCCCGAAATCGGCGCAATACATCCGCTGTTCACCTCGTGCCAGCGGGCGCTGATGTCACCCTGATTCGAAGCTGGCTGGGTCATGCGCACCTGGACCCGACCAATGGCTATGCTCAGGCCAACCAGGAGACGAAGAGGAAGGCGCTGTAACAAGTGGACCCGAATTTGCGGCAGCCAAACCGCCGCGATGGAAACAGGATGCGGATCTTCTCGCCTGGCTCGATTCGCTTTAGGTCCCTGAGCCGCGTGTTAACGGCAGGAATCGCCGTAGTGACGCCGGTACCCAATCTCGCGCCTTACTGAGCCGTCAGAAGATCAGTTTTAGCGCCAGTTGCGCCGAGCGCGGCCCGCCGATCTGGTACAGCGGATTGAGGCCGCCGCTATCGCCGCCGGCTCCCATGGACGCCCCCAGCATCTGCGTAGCCTGCCCGAACAACGGAGAGCTCATATAGTTCACTGGCGGCCCGAAATTGGGGTGATTGAACACGTTAAATAGATCAGCGCGCGCCTGCAGCGAGAGACGCTCCTTAAGTCTGAATTGCCTGCGCAGAGTGGCATCGATCTGCGACGCTCCGAATCCGGTCAGTGCGTTCCGCCCAAGGTTCCCCTGCAAGGTCCCGACCGGCTTACTGAACGCGGCCGGGTTGATTCGCTTTCGGTCCGCAACATTCGGATCGGCAATCCACAGCGGCACCCCCGGAACAAGATCCGGACGCTGCACGCTGTTCGCCGCCGCCACTGAGATCGGGAACGGATTCAGTCCCGTAGTCACGTTTACCGGCGGCGACGTCCGCGCATAAACGATCGAGTCCACCGACCAGTCTCCAGCGATCGCCTTCGGCAAGCCCCTTCGCGGCGACGGAATGCTATACGAGATCGCGCCGGAGAGGGTCTGCCGGATGTCGTAGTCCGAAGAACCCCGGTTCGATAAGGTCGTGACGCCGGGCGGCACGTTCAGGATATTCGCGCCCGAGGAGACATCGTCGATCGAGTGGCCCCACGTGTAAGAAAGCAGGCCCTGCACTCCGCGAGAGAATCGACGCCGGAACTGCGCCTGGAGCGCCTGATAGCTTGACGAAGCGCCGTTTCTTGCGACGTCAAATGGCCCAGAGATAGCGGGATTCGGCGACGAGTAGTAATCTCTCCGGATTAGCTTGCGGCCCGCCGCTCCAAGGTAGGTCACCGTCATCGAAGTTGCATTGCCGAAACTTCGCTCGATCGCCGCGTTCCATTGATACGTTCTCGGCAAGACGTGGTTCGGATCGATTACAACCATATACGCCGCCGGTGGCGCAGTGGAGAAGGGCGGCGGCGCGAGATCGGCAGTGCTCATTGGGAATGTCGTGTTCAGGACGACCTTCGAACGCTGGTACGGCCATGTGCTCATTCCGCTAGCCACGGCCGAGTATCCCAGGTCGTAGAAGATGCCCGCGCCGGCACGGGCCACCAGATTCGGCGCCGGCAGCCACGCCACGCCGAGCCGCGGTGCGAAGTTGTGCTTGGTCGCATTCCATAACGGAGTCCCCTGCGGCGCGATGGTCATGGTCCGCAGGTTATCAATACCGATAACCGTGAACGGAAGCGTGCCGTTGGGCGAAGTAGGAGCGCCGTTGTACTCCCATCGCACCCCGTATGTGACGGTCAGGCTGCGCGCCGGCTTCCACGTGTCCTGAGCGAACGAACTCCAGTTCGCGATCACAAGTTGGGTGTTCGGCGTATAGGCGACAACCGATGCCTGAGGCACGCTGTTGGTCAGGACATTGGCGAGGGAAAGGAAGCCATACGTCCAAGTGACCGCTTGAAAGGCCGCCGTTGAATGCAGGCGGCGGTAATCCAGTCCGAATTTGAGTTGGTGCGTGCCGGCGGTGAGAGAAACATTCTCCGTGACGTTGATCTGTTCCGTGACGTTGTCCGCAAAGCTGCCCGTGAGCCAGCGGATGCCGTATGACGTGGAGTCGGCAAAGAAGACGAACCGCGAGTCCGCCGGCGAGTAGCCGCCGGTAAACAGCAGCGAGTCCGGCGGTGGCGTTCCGCCGCCGAAGTTATCGAGCGAAAAGGTGCTGTGCGATCTGCTCCGGCTGTAGTTCAATCGGAGTTCGCTAATGACGCGCGGAGTCAGTGTCTGGTTGCTCCCTACGGTCGCTGTCTGGGTCCGGTACTTGTACGACTCTTTCGTGTTGTAGGCATAGGCCGTTGGGGCTCGCAGAACCAGGTCCGAAGGAGCGATGCTGTACCGGCCGAAAATCGTCACTCGTTCCCACGGCCTGTAATCCATGCGCACGCCGCCCGAATCGAGCGAAGAGGGGTCGGAGTACGAGGCCGCGAACGCGGCCGTGCCGTTGGCGAAGTTCTCTCCGGTCGGCAGCGGGAAAGCATTCAGCAGCGGTTGAACCACGGCCGGCGCGCTCTGCCGCGACAGCAGAGAAGGCACATAAGTGTTGGCGACGTGCGGCTGCCGCACACTGATGCGTTCGTAAGACCCGAAGAAGAAGAGCTTGTCCTTGCGGATGGGGCCGCCTAATACGCCACCAAAATCGTTCTGCCGCAGTTCCGGTCTCGCCAGTGCATTACGGTTGGCGAACCAATCGTTCGCATCCAGCTTGTCGTGGCGGAAGTACTCGAACGCAGTGCCGTGAAAGCCATTCGTGCCGGACTTCGTGACGACCGAAATCTGAGC
>DATJYJ010000619.1:0-17760 GCA_035578025.1 Verrucomicrobiia bacterium | reverse complement strand
CTGGCGGGCAACACGCATCCGCAGGCCAACGCGCAGAACGACCGGGGACGGGTCGCCGATAGCTTCGCGATGGAACATGTGCTTCTGCTATTGAACCGGCCGGCGGAACAGGAGCAGGCGCTGGGCGGCTTTATCGACGGGTTGCACGCGGCCGGATCCTCGAATTACCACAAGTGGCTCACGCCCGCCCAATTCAGCCAGGCGTACGGGCCCGCGCAGCAGGACATCGACGCCGTCACGGGCTGGCTGAAGGCGCAGGGATTCACGGTGAACGAGGTGTACCCGAGTGGGATGGTGGTGGATTTTTCGGGCAACGCGGGCCAGGTGCGGACGGCGCTGCACACGGAGATTCACCATTTGGATGTGGGCGGAGAGCAGCACATCGGGAACATGAGCGATCCGCAGATTCCGGCGGCCTTGGCCCCGGCGGTGCGCGGCCTCGTGTCGCTGCACGATTTCGCGCCGCACGCCATGCGCAAGCATGCGGATCTGACCAGCGGCACGGGTTCTCGCACGATCTGGGCGCTGACGCCGGCGGACCTGGCGACGATCTACAATTTCAATCCGCTGTTTGCGGCCGGGATTACCGGCAAGGGGCAGACGATCGCGGTAATCGAGGACAGCAACCTCTATAACGACGCCGACTGGAGCACGTTCCGCAGCACGTTCGGGCTGACGCAGTACGCCGCAGGGTCGTTGACGACGGTGCATCCGGGGACGAACTGCGTGGATCCGGGGGTTCCGGTGCGCGGCTCTTCGGCGGGCGACGACGGAGAGGCCACGCTGGACGCGGAGTGGGCCAGCGCGGCGGCGCCGGAGGCGGCAATCGTGGTGGCCTCGTGCGGCAGCACGCGCGCGACGTTCGGCGGGCTGATCGCGCTGGAGAACCTGATCAACTCAGCCAATCCGCCCTCGGTCATCAGCATCAGCTACGGGAACTGCGAGGCGGAGAACGGCGCGACGGGGAACGCGGCTTTCAACGCGGCGTACCAGCAGGCGGTGACGGAGGGAATCTCGATTTTTGTTTCCGCGGGCGACGAAGGCGGCGCGAGCTGCGACGCGGGGGCGAGCGGGGCGACACACGGGATCGGAGTCAGCGGGTGGGCATCGACGCCGTACAACGTGGCGGTGGGCGGCACGGATTTTTCGGATACTTATGACCATTCGAACGCGACTTACTGGAACTCGAGTAATAGCTCGAATTACTCATCCGCCAAGTCCTATATCCCGGAGATTCCGTGGAACGATTCGTGCGCCGGCGCGCTATTGACGAATTACTTCGGGTTCAGCACGCCTTATGGCACCAGCGGCTTCTGCGCGAGCCAGGAGGCCAGCCAGAACGGGTTACAGGCGGTGGCGGCGGGAAGCGGAGGCCCGAGCGGGTGCGCCACCGGCACGCCGGCGGCGGCCGGAATCGTAGGCGGGACGTGCCGGGGGTATGCAAAACCGGCGTGGCAGAACGGAGTTCCGGGGATGCCTAACGACGGCGTGCGCGACATTCCGGACGTTTCGCTGTTTGCGGGTGACGGGCTGTGGGGGCACTACTATGTCACCTGTTGGTCGAATGTCAGGGGCGGCGGCGCGGCATGTACGGGCGATCCGAGCAGGTGGGGCGGCGCGGGCGGGACATCCTTTGCCGCGCCGATCATGGCGGGAATCCAGGCGCTGGTGAATCAGCGGGCGGGCGGCGCGCAGGGGAATCCGAACTACGTGTATTATCAGCTTGCAGCGCAGGCCTATGGGGGAGGCGCGGCGGGCTGCGATTCGTCGAGCGGCAATGCCACGGCCGGAAGCTGCATTTTTTACAACATCACGCAGGGAGATATCGACGTGAATTGTGCCGGCACGGCCAATTGCTATGGCGCGGCAGGCGGGTTCGGGCGGGGCGGACGCGGAGGCTTCGGAGGTGCGATTGCGAACGGAGCGCTTTCGACGTCTACGCAGAGTTACTCACCGGCCTATGGCACGGGCGCAGGGTGGAACTTCGCGACCGGGATCGGGTCGGTGAACGCGTATAACTTGGTAATGAATTGGATTTCCGACATTAATTAGGCCGCCGATGAACCCCGATGAACGCAGATAAGTTGGATTGATTATCGGCGTTTATCTGCGTTTATCTGTGGCCAATGTAGAGACCTTCCTTACGAAACCCGGTCTCGATAAGTTACGTCCCAATTAGCGTAGCTCGCTGTGGTTTCGGAGACTTACAAGGAGATTTTTCAAGTGAGACAAGTGTGTCGTTACTTACCTCTAGCTTCTCTTTTGCTGCTGTGCGTGCCGATGGCAAAAGCACAGAGTACGTTTGACGTCAATCTCGGTTTCGGATCGGCCCACGTCGGTTCCAACGGGTCGGGCATAGACAACGGGAATTCGCTGTTGAACGCGTTCGGCCCTTGCACACCATCGTCGGGCGACGTGAATTGCCAGGCCACGCCCGGGCTGAGCGGTTTTTTTCTGGGCTTCGGCGGAGACATCATGCTGAACAAGCGATTCGGGATGGGAGCCGAGGTCAACCTGCAGCCGGCGAAGAGCGATTACGGGCCGCTGCAATACCGACAGACCTTCTACGACTTCAACGGCATTTACGCGCCGATCAATCAGAAGCACGTGATGCTCGAGTTCCAGGGCGGAATCGGCGGGGCGAAGACGGGCTTCTACTATTCGCAGAACTCGTGCGTGGGCACGGCGGTCTGCTCGAATTACACGCAGGCGGTGGGGAATTCGAATCACTTCCAGGTGCACGCCGGCGTGGGAGTACAGATCTTCCTGACGCAACACCTCTTTATCCGGCCGCAGTTCGATTACCACTATGTAACGAATTTCACCGAGCAATTCGGCAGCAGCTCCGTGCCGCAGGGGACGATCTGGGTCGGGTATAGCTTCGGCGACAGGTAGGGCCGCTGCGCGAACCCCTCGCTGCGCGAGGTGGGCGGACGACAAAAAACGATCGTCCGCCCCACACGGCTTCACATTTGTAGGGTAAAATCCTTATGCCCTATGAGTGACGCGCCCATGCCCGACGCGCTGAATCCCGGCCGGCGGCTTGGTCCGTACGAGATTCAGTCGCGGCTGGGGACCGGGGGAATGGGCGCCGTCTACCTGGCCTTCGATTCCCGCCTGAACCGGTTGGTCGCTCTCAAGGTGCTGAATGCAGAGCAGTTGGACGAACCGGCAGCGCAGGGGAAACTGGCTCGGGAGGCGCAGGCGGCGAGTGCCCTAAACCATCCCAACATTGTCACCATTTACGAGATCGGGTCGGAGGCGGGCGTCGATTTCATCGCCATGGAGTGGATCGAGGGCGAAACGCTCTCGAGGCTGATCGGCCGCAAACCCGCGCTGCGCGACATCCTGGGGCTGGCGATTCAGATTGCGGACGCACTGGCCGCCGCGCACGCGGCGGGGATCGTTCACCGCGATCTCAAGCCCGGCAACGTCATGGTAACCGGCCGGCGGCTGGCGAAGGTGCTGGACTTCGGCATCGCCAAATTCACACCCGAAGGAAGTCCGGAAACCCGCGCGACGGTGACCATGCCGCGGCAGGCCGTGGTCGCGGGGACATGGGCCTACATGTCGCCCGAACAGGCAGAGGGCAAGCACATCGACGCGCGCTCGGATATTTTCTCGTTCGGGTGCGTGCTCTACGAGATGCTGACCCGTCACCGGGCTTTCCAGGGGGAGACGGAAGTGGGCACGCTGGCGGCGGTGGTTGCCAAGGACCCGCCGCCGCTTGCCGAGCTGTTTCCCGGCGTTCCCAAGGGAATCGAACGGGTTGTCGACGGGTGCCTGAAGAAGGACCGGCTGGAGCGGTGGCAGTCGATGGCCGACGTGAAGCTCCTGCTGGAGGGCGCCTTGGCCGATCTGGACCTGGCACTCCCGCAGCGCGAACGCGGCTGGAGCGCGCGGACGGCGTGGGCTTTGGCCGGGCTGGTGGTGGCGGTGGCGGGCGCCGGCGCCTGGCAATGGCTGCGGCCGGCGCCCAAGCCGATGCGAGCGCCGCTATACCGCCGCGTGACAACGGGAAGCGGGCTGAGCGCGTTCCCGGCGCTTTCCAAGGACGGAAACCTGCTGGCGTTCGCCAGCGACCAGGGCGGCGGGAACCTGGATATTTATGTGCGGCAGATCGGCGGGCGGGAACCCATCCGGCTGACCGACGACCCGGCGGACGACAGCGAGCCTAGTATCTCGCCCGACAGCGCGCGGATTGCGTTTCGCAGCGAGCGCGACGGGGGCGGCATCTATGTTGCTCCGGCGCTGGGGGGCGAAGCGGTTTTGCTGGCCCAGCACGGCCGCGGCCCGCACTATTCGCCGGACGGCCATTGGATCGCTTATTGGGAGGGCCGGGAGACACAGGCGGTGCTGCCGGGCACGGCGCGGGTATTTGTCATGGAATCCGGCGGAGGCCAGCCGCGGCAGGTTGGCACGGACCTGGCGGTGGCGCTGCATCCCCTGTGGTCACCGCCGGGAGATTCGCTGCTGGTCCTGGGCCGCAAGGATACCCAGGATTCGATCGACTGGTGGATCGTTCCGGTTGCCACCCAGGGTCCATCGAAGAAAACGGGGATGTTGGCGGCCCTTACCGCGCAGGGGCTGAGGCGGGCGTACTGGCAGACGGTGGACGCGCCGCTGGAATGGCGTAGCACGGGCGTGCTGTTTCCGGCGGGCACCGGGGAGTCGCTCAACCTATGGGAGATGCCGGTCAACGGCGGGCCGGCGACACCGGTGACGCTGGGTCCCGGATATCACGCGCACGCGTCCAGCGCAGGCGCCAGGCTAGCCTTCAGCAACCTGGATTGGAGGCCACGGATTGTCACGATTCCGCTGGGGGATGCCGACCGGGGAACCGCGGCGGGGGCGACCCGCGCCTTTCCCGCCGAGAACCAGACGGATTCCACCAGCCCCGCGCTTTCCGCCGATGGGCGGTATATGGTCTATCGCAGCCTGGACCTGGGCCGCTGGTCGGTGCGGGTGTCCGATACCGTGACGGGGCGCGATGTGGCGCTGGTGGCCGGGCAGAGGGCGCAATTCAATCCGAGGATTTCGGGCGACGGCAGCGTGGTCGCGTACAGCGACGGTGCCCTGAATATTTTCTCGATCAGGCGGGCCGGCGGATCGGCAGAGGAGGTCTGCAAGGGCTGTGGGACCACGATGGGGATATCGCCGGATGGCCGGCGGATCGCGTACGAGCTGCCGACGTCGGAGGACCTGACCTACTTCGACGCGGCGCGGAAGGCCAGCGTGAAGGTGGCCGAACGTCCGTCCGACACGGTGCTGACCGCCGGCCGCTTTTCGCCCGACGGGAAGTGGATGGCGTTCCACGCGCGCGGGCGAAGCACCACGTCGCAGGTTTTCGTGGTGCGGCTCGACGACGCGTTGCCGGCGCCGCGCGAGCGCTGGATCGCCATTACCGACGGACAGAACGAGGACATGGAGCCGGCGTGGTCGCCGTCGGGATCGCTTCTGTATTACCTTTCCGACCGTGACGGATTCCGTTGCATCTGGGCGCGGCGC
Source organism: Verrucomicrobiia bacterium (assembly GCA_035578025.1). Lineage (GTDB taxonomy): Bacteria > Acidobacteriota > Terriglobia > Bryobacterales > Bryobacteraceae > Solibacter. The sequence goes on along the minus strand of DATJYJ010000619.1, from coordinate 12,252 downwards.
CTGGATCCGGCGACGCACCAGCCGGCCGGGGAACCGTTCGAGGTGGCGGCGTTTCATACGGCGCGGGCATCCCTCAAGCGATTGCCGGGGACGACCGGGCTGATCGGACTGACGGCGGTTCCGGGGCGGCTGGTGTTTGCGATGGGGGAACTGACGGGCAACGTGTGGCTGGAAGAACGGCCGTGACCGGCATCAGCGTGGTCATTGTGACCCGCAACGAGGGTCCGGAACTGCGGCTCACGGTGGAGAATCTGCGGGACACGATGCCGGGGCGGTCGGAGATCGTAATCGTGGACGACGGCTCGACCGACGGCTCGACGGCGCGCTACCGGCGGCGAATCCGGGCTGACGGGCTGGGGGTGGCGCGGGCGCGGAATCTGGGGGCGGCGCACGCCAAGGGCGATCTCCTGGTGTTCGCGGACGCGCACATCCGGTTGGACCGCGGGTGGTGGAAACCGCTGGCGCAGGTGCTGGAGGATCCCAAGGTGGGGGCGGCGGCGCCGGCGGTGACGCACCTGCCGGCGATCGCGGAATGCGGGTACGGGCTGCGGTTTACCGGGCCGGATCTGGACGCCTGCTGGCTGCACACGCAGCCGGACGGGCCGGCTTCCGCGCCGATCGTTCCGGGGTGCTGCCTGGCGCTGAGGCGGAAGACGTTTGCAGCGATTCGCGGGTGGGATGCGGGATTGCGGCACCGCGGCGGCACGGACAACGAAATGTCGATCCGGCTGTGGCTGTTGGGCTACGAGGCGATGGTGGTTCCCGAGGTTGCCGTGCGCCACCTGTTCCGCACATCGTCGCCCTACCCGGTGGGGTGGCCGGAGTACCTGCACAACCGGCTGCGGCTGGCGTTTGCGCACCTCAAGCCGGCGAGGATTGGGAAGGTGGTGAAGGCGCTCGACCGGCACCAGGCGTTCGGGGAGGCGATGGCGCTGGTGGTGGAGGGCGGCATTTCGAGCCGGCGCCAGGAAATGATGGCGCGCCGCAGGCGGACGGATGACGAATACTTCGAGAGGTTCGGCATGCGATGGTGAAAGACGAGCATTCGCCTTATCAGGGCCACTGTGCATGGTTCACGCAGCGGTCGGCGTACCCGTTGAGGGACGCGCATCCGGAGCGGCTGGAGCCGTTCTGGGCGCTGCGGCGGGAACGGAAGGCGGGTGAGCACGGGATCGACTGGAAATGCGCCGGACCGCTCAATATCGCCGGACGGGTGACGGCGCTGATTGCGCACCCCTCAGATCCGAAAAAACTCTATGCGGGCGCGGCGGCGGGCGGGGTGTGGCGCAGCGCCGACGGCGGGCGGCACTGGGAGAACTGCTGGCCGGAGTGGATCAATCCGCATATCGGCGCGCTGGCGTTCGACCCGAGAAATCCGGCCACCATATACTGCGGCACCGGCGAGGCCAACGTGTCGCCGGACGCTTATCCGGGAAGCGGGGTCGCGGTGACGCGCGACGGCGGCGATCATTGGGACCTGATCGCGGATGCCGGCAACGAATCTTTGCCGAGGCGGATCGGGGCAATCTGTCCCGACCCGCACAAGCCGGGGCGGATCTACATCGGCGGGATCAACCTGGAGGAGACGCAGTTTGCCGGCCTGTACTGGTCCGAGGACGGCGGCAAGACCTGGCATCGGGAGAACTTCTTCTCGCTGAATAGCTACTGGTGCCATGACATCGTCCTGCACCCGGACGGATCGCTGTACGCCGCGCTCTACCTGGGGGGCGCGCAGACCGGCGTCTGGCGGAAAGATGCCGCCGGGTGGAAGCGGCTGGGAAAAGGCATGCCCGGAGGCGACCACATGAGCCGGATCAGCCTCGCGCCTGCCCCGTCGAACCCGGACGTGATCTATGCGCTGGTGGGGGCACGCGCGGGCAAGCTGGTGCTGGGCGTGTATCGCAGCCGCGACCGGGGAGAATCCTGGGAGAACATCAGCGGCAACGAGTTCGTCAATGAAAACCAGTCGCGGTACAACAATACCATCGCGGTGCACCCTTCGAATCCTGACGTCGTGGTGTGCGGGGTGACGGACGTTCACGTCTCGCGGGACGGCGGAGGACATTGGGTGCGGGCCAGCCAGTGGGATGCGGATCCGGCCGCGCCGGTCTACGCGCACGCCGATCAGCATGCGCTGGTGCTGCCGGGCGGAGATTTGGTTTATGCGGCGGGGGACGGCGGGGTGTTTGCGAGCGAGGACCTGGGCCAAAGCTGGACGCCGCGGATGGGGGGCATGAGCACCGTCATGTTCTACAACATCGACGTCTCTCCGGTGAACGGCCGGGTGATGTGCGGCGGCACCCAGGACAACGGGACCCTGCTCAGCGGGCTGGGGCACCAGCCTGGAGAGTGGACGCGGGTTCTGTTCGGCGACGGCGCCTGGACTGCTTTCCACCCGCGGGAAGCCACCCACGTCTACGGGTCGACTTCAGCGATCCGCATTCACCGGCACACGGCCGGGGAACACTGGGCGCCGGAGACGTGGCTGGACAAGACGCCGAAGGATCTCACCCCGGAGGAGCATGCCCAGGTGGCGATTGCGGTCATGGTCATCGATCATGAGCACCCGTCCACGCTCTGGTTCGGGTCGCGGCGGCTGTGGCGGACCATGGATGACGCGCAGACGTGGCAGCCGGCGTCGCCGGTATTTGACGGGTCGGCGATTACGGCGATCGAGATTCCGCCGGCGGCGCCGGACCAGGTTTGGGTGGGGACGATGAGCGGCGGGATCTTCCGCAGCCTGGACCGGGGGGCCAACTGGAGCGGAGACCTGTCAGGGCCCGAGGTTCCGGCGCGGTACATCTCGCGGATCGAGGCGCACCCCCGGTCGGCTGCCAGGCTGGTGGTCACGGTGGCGGGCACCGGGGTGGTTTCGCGGATGGTCCCGATTCACACCGAGCGGAGCGCTTACGGCGTGGCGGCGGCGAAGGAGGATTCGCTCAAGCACGTGTTTTATTCGGAGGATGCGGGGATCACGTGGCGGCCGATCGATTCGGTGGACATGCCGGATGTCGCCTATCACGCGGCGGTTTTCGAGACTCACGAGCCGTTTCGGCTGTTTGTAGCGAACGATTGCGGGGTGTGGATGACGAGCGACCTGGAGAAGTGGGCGGACGTTTCGGCGGGGCTGCCGAATTCGATCGTGAACGACCTGGTTTATCACCACAAGGACCGGGCGCTGATCGCGGCGACCTACGGGCGGGGGGTGTGGCGGGCGGCGGTGAGGTAGGCTTGGGGCAGGCCAAGACGGGGCAGGCCGGAAACCTGCCCCACGAGGCCAAAAACAGCTTTAACCGAACTTGGTTTGGGTATAAGATTAGGTGACCCTTAACGGGAATGTTCATTCACCAGATGAGGAGAACCTGATGGCGAAGAAGAAAGCCGCCAAGAAACCAGCGAAGAAGGCTGTTAAGAAGGCCGTTAAGAAAGCCGTTAAGAAAGCCGTCAAGAAAGCCGTCAAGAAGGCCCCTGCCAAGAAGGCCGCGAAGAAAGCCGTAAAGAAGGCGCCTGCCAAGAAGCCGGCTCGCTACAAGCCGGTGAAGAAGACTCCTCCTCCGCCGCCACCGGGGACGCTTCCTGTAATGGAAGGGATGGACCAGCCGGGGCCGACGCCGCCGGTCCTATAGTCAGCGTCCGCCGTTACTCATCTTACGGGCGATCAGGAACGCCAGTTCCATCGACTGCTCGTAGTTCAAGCGCGGGTCGACCTCGCTTTCGTAGGCCCGCGCAAGATCTTCTTCACTCGGGCCGCGCGCTCCGCCGACGCACTCGGTGACATTTTCGCCGGTCAGCTCGATGTGGACCCCGCCGAGGTGCTGTCCCATCGCGGCGTGGATGTCGAAGGCCTGCTCTACTTCTCCGTAGATATCCTCAAACCTGCGAGTCTTGACGCCGGCAGCGGTCGTCTGGGTGTTGCCGTGCATCGGATCGGCGATCCAGACCACCTTGCCGCCTTCGGCGCGGACGTGCTCGATCAGCGGGGGTAGCTCGGCGGCGATGCGGCCGGCGCCGAACCGGTGGATGAAGGTGAGGCGTCCGGCCTGGCGGCCGGGGTCGAGGAGATCGAGCCAGCGGGCGACGTGGTCGCGACCGGTGCCGGGGCCGATCTTGATCCCGATGGGGTTTTCGATCCCGCGGAGGTACTCGATATGGGCGCCGGAGGGATGGTTGGTGCGCAGGCCGACCCAGGGGAAGTGGGTGAGCAGGTTGAAATAGCCGGGGCGGCGCGGCACGCGGCGGGTTTGGGCGGATTCGTAGCCGAGGTGCAGGGCCTCGTGGGAGGTGAAGAAATCGATGCGGTCGGTGTCGCCCGCACGCACGCCGAGGACGTGTTCGACGAACTGGAGCGAGTCCCTGATGGTCTGCACCATGCGGTGATATTCGGGGGCATGGGGAGAGTGCTGGACCCAGTCGAGGTCGAAGTATTCGGGGTGGTGGAGGTCGGCGAACCCGCCTTTCACCAGGGCGCGCACGAAATTGAGCGTGAGGGCGGCGCGCTCGTAGCCGCGCAGGAGCAGTTGGGGGTCGGGACGGCGGCCATGGGGGGTGAAGTCGGCGCGGTTGATGTTGTCGCCGCGGTAGGAGGGGAGGCTCACGCCGTCGCGCGACTCCTCGTTAGCGGAGCGCGGCTTGGCGTATTGGCCGGCGAAGCGTCCGATGCGGATTACGGGGCGGCGCGCGCCGATTACCAGGACGAGGGACATCTGGAGGAGGACCTTCAGGGTGTTGGTGATGCGGGCGGATGTGCAATCGATGAAGCGCTCGGCGCAATCGCCACCCTGGAGGACGAACTGGCGGCCGTCCGCGGCCTCGGCAAGCTGGTTGCGCAGCTTGAGCACCTCCCAACTGGTGACCAGGGGAGGGAGGCAGCGCAGCTCGGCCAGGACGTGGTCCAGCTCGGCCGGGTCGGGGTATTCGGGCTGTTGGAAGGCAGGCTTATCCTTCCAGGACTCGGGGGCCCACATGGAATCCACGAGAATAGCATGGGGGTGGGGATGCACGACGAAAGGCGAGGGCAAGTGTCAGAATAAGAGCATGAAACCGAGGTTGATGTGCACGCTGATTGGTCTCGCGGGCGGGCTGGCCTTCGGGCAGGCGTTATCGCCGGACCGTCTGGAGGCGCATGGAGTCAGGATCGACGCCGTGACCTATCGCGGGCGAGCAGCGGTGCGGGTGACGGACGCCGATCCTTCGGCTCCCGACGGGGTGAAGCGGCTGGCGATTGTCGGCGGAACTTCGTTTCAGGACGGAACCATCGAGGTCGCGCTGAGCGGGGACACGGCACCGGACGCGGATGTGGGCCTGCGCGGATTCGTGGGAATCGCGTTCCGCGTGGCGGCGCAGGGCGACCAGTACGAGTGCATTTACCTGCGGCCCAAGAACGGGCGGGCACAGGATCAATTGCAGCGGAACCATTCGACGCAATACATCTCGGTCCCGGGATTTCCGTGGCAGAAGCTGCGGTCGGAGACGCCGGGGAAGTACGAGTCGTATGTGGACCTGGTGCCGGGGCAGTGGACCAAGGTGAAGATCCAGGTGTCGGGGGCGAATGGGCGGTTGTTCGTGGATCATGCTGCCGAGCCGGTGCTGGTGGTGAACGACTTGAAGCAGAAGCCCGTGAAGGGTCCCGTGGCGTTGTGGGTGGGTCCGGGGACGATTGCGCACTTCGCGGACTTGAAGCTGACGCAATAGGGGCGGGGGACCGGGCAGTCCGGGAGTACTGCCCGGCGTTCGACAGCGGTGGCGCCCTCCGAGCATCCACCGGGGCGGCTGTGTCACTTATCGGCTGGTGCGGGGAGGAAGTTTAGGGTCATTCGCGCCGACGAAACCGGAGTAGACAGAAGTTTGCACGATCTGGTACACTACGTGCTGAACCCAAGAAAACTCTCTCAGTGGGAGGTTCGTTTGCCTTTTTTCGGGACGAACCGCTTGCACCAATGAGGCAAAATGGCACGCAAACCAGGCAAACACTACGACGCTGCGCGGAAACAGGTTGAATCCAGGGAGTACATGCTGGAGGAAGCCATTCCGCTCATCAAGAAAATTAAATTCGCCAAGTTCGACGAGACCGTAGAAATCCACATGCGTCTCGGTGTCGACCCGAAGCACGCGGACCAGATGGTGCGCGGCACGGTGGTCATGCCCAACGGGCTGGGCAAATCCAAAAAGGTGCTGGTCATCGCTAGCGGCGACAAGCAGCGCGAGGCCAGCGAGGCGGGTGCGGATTTCGTCGGCGGCGAAGACATGGTCAATAAGATCCAGAGCGAGAGTTGGACGGACTTCGACGCGGTGATCGCCACGCCGGACATGATGCGCTCGGTGGGTAAGCTCGGCAAAGTGCTCGGACCGCGGGGCCTGATGCCCAATCCGAAGACTGGCACGGTGACGGTGGACGTGACCAAGGCGATCAAGGAAATCAAAGCCGGTAAAGTCGAGTTCCGCGTCGACAAGACCGGCATCATCCACGCTCCGGTGGGCAAACTGAGCTTTTCGGCGGACAAGCTGGTGGAGAACGCGGCGAGCCTGATCAGCGCGGTGATCAAGGCGAAGCCGGCGGTGGCCAAGGGCAAGTACGTGAAGAGCACGACGGTGTGCTCGACGATGGGCCCGGGCGTGGCCGTGGATACCACGCCATACAGCGTGAAGGCGGCCGCGGTCTAGCGGCACAGGTGCTCCCATGAAAAAGAAGGAAGACAAGAAGAAAGATCTTGAGTCCCTGCGCCAGGATTTGAGCGCGGCCAGGAACCTGTTTGTCACCGGCTATGAGAAGCTGCGCGTGGACCAGGATTTCGAGCTGCGCAAGGCGATTCGCGGCGCGGGCGGTAAGTATCGGGTGATCAAGAACAACCTGGCGGAAAAGGCGAGCGAGGGCACGGCCAGCGAGCCGGTGATGAAGGGCCTGAAGGGCATGACGTCGATGGCCTATACCGACCAGGATCCGGTGGCGCTGGCCAAGGCGCTGACGGCGTACGCCAAGGCGAACCCGGCGTTCACCTTCAAGGCGGGCATTGTGGAGGGGCGGGTGATCGACGTGAAGTCGATCAACGACCTGGCGACGATGCCGTCGAAGGAAGAGATTCTGGCCAAGCTTCTGTATCTCATCAACGCGCCGGCACAACGGCTGGCGACCGCGATCAACGCGGTCGGGCGGAACGTGGCGGTGGTGGTGGATCAGGGCGTGAAGGAAGGCAAGTTCAAATAGCTTTCAGCTTTCAGCGAATAGCTTTCAGCTTGTCCTGCGGGAGTGGCGGCTGAGGGCTGATGGCTGAGAGCTGAGAGCTGAAGGCTAACGATTTTTGAAATATACAGGAGTAAATGGAAAATGGCGGACATTAACGCAATTGCGGAACAGATTCAAGGCTTGACTCTGCTGGAGGCTTCCCAGCTCGTGAAGATGCTCGAGGAGAAGTTGGGCGTTTCGGCGGCGGCGGCGGGCCCGGTGATGGTCGCGGCCGGCGGCGGCGCGGCGGCGGCGGCGGCTCCGGCGGCGGAAGAGAAGACCGAGTTCAACGTGGTCCTGACGGCAGCGGGCGCCAACAAGATCAACGTCATTAAAGTGGTGCGAGAGGTTACCAGCCTTGGCTTGAAGGAAGCAAAGGATTTGGTTGATGGCGCTCCGAAGCCGGTCAAGGAAGGCGTGAGCAAGGAAGAAGCTGCCGCCATTGCCAAGAAGTTCACGGACGCGGGCGCCACGGTCGAAGTGAAGTAGCTGTCAGCCGTCGGCTCTCAGCCGTCAGCCAGCGTTGCGGAGCTGAAAGCTGATGGCTGAAAGCTGAGAGCTTTTTGTAGTTTGACGGCAGGACTTAACTCCTGCTAATATTTGTAGTTGGGCTTTCGACTCAGCGGATTCGATCCCAATTGGTGACTGTGATTCCCGAATCCTGGAACTTCAATTGCAGTCCGGGCCAGACTGCAGAGAGGGAATCTCTGCGCGTTTGCACGCCGGTGCAGGGTATACAGGGTTCGTGTGCCCGTTCCTTCAGAGAAGCGGCCCCCCGGGCCGTGGATGCTCCACCTATTCTTCTTCAGAACCTCTTCTCACTACCGCGGCTGAATGGGCCGCGCGTGTTGGCGCTTCGTGCGGATTTTCCGCCCGAGGCGCCATTGACTTTGTGCTGCTGATCGCAGCGTTGCTCAGTTGCAGCTGAGCTCTGACTTTGGCTGTCCGGCCGCGAGGAGTATACGAATGGATTTTCACAATAACGGCGCTGCTCCCGAGCGAGTTGATTTCTCCAAAATCAAGACTTCGATTCCGATTCCGAATCTGATCGAAGTTCAGAAGAAATCATACGAGCGGTTCTTGCAGATGGACCTCTTGCCCAATGAGCGCGAGGACATCGGCCTGCAGACCGTTTTTAATAGCGTTTTCCCGATTTCCGATTTTCGCGGTGTGAGCGATTTGGAGTTTGTGGATTACTCGATCGGAAACTGGGAGTGCAAGTGCGGCAACCTGAAGGGGCTGCACCATCTGCGCTCGACCTGCCGCAACTGCGGCGCGACGATCCGCACCGACCCGTTCCATGCGGGCGACATTCTGTGCCATCACTGCGGCACCTTCAACAAGAACGTGGTGACGTTCTGCAACAAGTGCGGCGACCCGGTCGGGCTGCAACTCAAATACGACATGCTGGAGTGCCAGGAGCGCGGCATGACATACGCCGCGCCGCTGAAGGTGACCATCCGGCTGACGGTGTATTCGAAGGATCCGGAGACCGGAAAGAAGAGCGTCCGCGACATCAAGGAGCAGGAAGTCTTCTTCGGCGAAATTCCGCTGATGACGGACAACGGGACGTTCATCATCAACGGTACCGAGCGCGTGATCGTGAGCCAGCTGCATCGCTCGCCGGGCGTGTTCTTCGAGCGCGTGCCGGCGCAGGGCTACTTCCTGGGCAAGATCATTCCGTACCGCGGAAGCTGGGTGGAGTTCGAGTACGACAACAAGAACATCCTGTACGTGCGCATCGACCGCAAGCGCAAGTTCTACGGCAGCGTGTTTCTGCGGGCGCTGGGATTGAAGGCGGACGATCAGATTCTGCGCGCGTTCTACCGCGTCACCAAGATCAGCGTCAAGGACAAAAAGCTGTTCTGGAACGTGGACGAGAACCTGATTGGCCTGAAGCTTTCCTACGCGATCAACAGCAAGGGCGAGACGGTGGTGGGCCAGGGCAAAAAAATCACCGGATCGCTGTTCAAGGAAATCCAGCGTCACAAGATCCAGCAGGTGGAAGTCGCGAGCAACGACCTGGAGGGTGCGTTCGTGGTCGCCGATGTGGTGGACATGTCCACCGGCGAGGTGCTGATCGACGCCAACAGCGAGCTGACGGCGGCCGCGCTCACGAAACTGCTGGACGCGGGTATCGAGGAGTTCGACGTCTTCTTCGCCGAGCGCGACGATGTGGGCACGGTGGTCTCGGCGACCATCAGGAAGGACGCGGTCAAGACGCAGAACGAAGCGTTGATCGAGATCTACCGCAAGCTGCGTCCGGGCGATCCGCCGACGCTGGACACGGCCACGCAGCTCTTCCAGGGCATGTTCTTCGACCCGCGCAAATACGATTTTTCGCGCGTGGGCCGCATGAAGTTCAACATCAAGCTGTACGATCGCGCGGACGCCACGGCGCTGGACAAGCGCACGCTGGACGCCGAGGATTTCAAGGCGACCATCCGGTACCTGCTGAAGCTGCGCAAGGGCATCGGCGCGGTGGACGATATCGATCACCTGGGCAACCGCCGCGTGCGCGCGGTGGGCGAGTTGCTCGAAAACCAGTTCCGCATCGGGCTGGTGCGCATGGAGCGCGCCATCAAGGAAAAGATGAGCGTGTACCAGGAGATGTCGACGGCGATGCCGCACGACCTGGTGAACGCCAAGCCGGTGATGGCCGCGATCCGCGAATTCTTCGGGTCGAGCCAGCTTTCGCAGTTCATGGATCAGACCAATCCGCTCAGCGAGATCACGCACAAGCGGCGCCTGTCGGCCCTGGGGCCGGGCGGTCTGAGCCGCGAGCGCGCCGGGTTCGAAGTGCGCGACGTGCACCCGACGCACTACGGCCGCATCTGCCCGATCGAGACGCCGGAAGGTCCCAACATCGGACTGATTTCGTCGCTCTCCTGCTTTGCGCGCATCAACGAGTACGGGTTCATCGAGAGCCCTTACCGCAAAGTGGTGAAGGGCACGGTCATCGACGAAGTCAAGATCCTGAACCCGGGCGACACCGATTACAAAGTGGGCGATGTGGTCCGGCGCCAGGATATCGAAGATGCCAACCGCAAGCTCGGCACCAAGAAGCAGACGGCCGAGTACGAGGCCCACTGCGAGTATCTCTCGGCGTGGGAGGAAGACAAGTACATCATCGCGCAGGCCAACGTGGAGCTGGACGAGAAGGGCCGGATCGTTCCCGACCTCTGCAACGCGCGGCAGGCAGGCAACTTCGTGCTCAAGCCGAGGGAAGAGATCGAATACATCGACGTCAGCCCGAAGCAGCTCGTGTCGGTAGCCGCCAGCCTGATTCCGTTCCTCGAGAACGACGACGCCAACCGCGCGCTGATGGGATCGAACATGCAGCGCCAGGCGGTGCCGCTGCTGCGCGCCGATGCTCCCTACGTGGGCACGGGCATGGAGCGGGTGACCGCGCGCGATTCGGGCGCGGTGGTGCTGTGCAAGCGCGCCGGCGTGGTGGATTCGGTGGATAGCGAGCGCATCATCGTGCGCGTGGAAGGCGCCACCCACGAAGGGCAGCTTTCGCGCGAAGTGGGCGCGGACATTTACCAGCTCACCAAGTTCAAGCGCTCCAACCAGAACACCTGCATCAACCAGAAGCCGATCGTGAACACCGGGCAGCGGGTGGCCAAGGGCGCGGTGCTGGCCGACGGTCCGTGCACGGACTTCGGCGAGCTGGCGCTGGGGCGCAACGTGCTGGTGGCGTTCATGCCGTGGCGCGGGTACAACTTCGAAGACGCGATCCTGGTCAGCGAGAAGCTGGTCAAGGAAGACTACTACACTTCGATCCACATCGAAGAGTTCGAGATCGAAGCTCGCGACACCAAGCTGGGTCCGGAGGAAATCACGCGCGATATTCCGAATATCGCCGACAGTTTCCTGCGCAACCTGGACGAGAGCGGCGTGATCCGCATCGGCGCCACGGTGAAGCCGGGCGACATCCTGGTGGGCAAGGTCACGCCCAAGGGCGAGACGCAGCTCACTCCGGAAGAGAAGCTGTTGCGCGCGATTTTCGGCGAGAAGGCCGGCGACGTGAAGGACGCGTCGCTCTACTGCCCGCCGGGCATCGAGGGCACGATCGTCGATTGCAAGATTTTCTCCCGCAAGGGGCAGGAGAAGGACGAGCGGAGCAAGGCGATCGAAGAGTCGCAGATCCAGCGGCTGCAGCGCAACCTCGAGGACGAAAAGCGCATCCTGCACGACGAGCGCGCCAAGCGCCTGAGCGGTTTGCTGGAAGGCAAGAAGCTGCTGGCCGACCTGCACGACGAGAAGACCAACAAGAAGCTGCTGAGCAAGGACACCGACCTGACGCGCGAGATCATCGAGCGCATGAAGTCGCGCGACCTGAAGCGCATGCGGCTGACCAACAAAGACCCGCGGCTCAACGAGCAGATCGACGAGATCGAAGAGATGACGTCGCGGCAGATCGCGGTGCTCGAAAAGATCACCGACGAAAAGATCGCCAAGCTGCGCAAGGGCGACGAACTGCCTCCGGGCGTGATCAAGCTCGTGAAGGTGTACATCGCCATGAAGCGCAAGCTGAGCGTGGGCGACAAGATGGCCGGACGCCACGGGAACAAGGGCGTGATCGCGCGCATCCTGCCGGAAGAGGACATGCCGTACCTCCCGGATGGGACGCCGGTGGAGATCGTTCTGAACCCGCTGGGCGTTCCCAGCCGTATGAACGTCGGCCAGATTCTGGAGACCCACCTGGGCTGGGCGGCGAAGGCGCTGAACGTCCACTTCGCGACGCCGGTATTCGACGGGGCGACGGAGCGCGAGATCAAGAAGAACCTGACCGAAGCCAAGCTGCCGACCTCCGGAAAGACCATCCTGCACGATGGTTTGACCGGGACGCCGTTCGAGCAGCCGGTGACGGTGGGCTACATCTACATGCTGAAGCTGTCGCACCTGGTGGACGACAAGATTCACGCGCGGTCGATCGGACCGTACTCGCTGATCACGCAGCAGCCGTTGGGCGGCAAGGCGCAGTTCGGCGGACAGCGCTTCGGGGAAATGGAAGTCTGGGCGCTGGA
>DATJYJ010000618.1:0-2703 GCA_035578025.1 Verrucomicrobiia bacterium | reverse complement strand
GGGCGATGCGGGAGGCGCGCCGGGCCGCCGGGCAGGCGGAAGGCGGCAAGCGGGCCACTCTTGCCGACGTGGTGAAGCATATCAACCACGTGGTGCAGATTGCGGGAGTGGATGCGGCCGGGCTGGGGAGCGATTTCGACGGCATCGACTGCGCACCCGAAGGCCTCGACTCGGTGGACAAGTGGCCCAACCTGACCCGCGCGCTGCTGGAAGAGGGCTACACGGCGGTGGAGATTCGCAAGATCTATGGCGGAAACACGCTCCGGTTGATGGAGGATGTGGAGCGCGTGGCGGGCGTGAAGTGAGGCTGCGCTACGCGCGGTGGGCGGTCGACAAGAGACGATCAACCGCCCCACAGCGGGCGAAACCGGCCAGCGACCGTTCGATGGTCTCTCGCGGGATGGTGAGAGACAGGCGCATGTAGCCGGGGCGTCCGAAGCCGCTGCCGGGGACCGCCAGGATGCCTTCCTCCTGCAAAATGCGGATGAAGGCGATGTCGTCGGGAATCGGAGTCCTGGGGAACACATAGAACGAGCCCCGCGGCTTCAGCACTTCGTATCCGGCGGCGATCAACCCGTCGCACAATATGTCGCGCCGCGCCTGGTACTCCGCCACGTCGATGGTGGCGTCGGGCTCCATCGCGACTACCCATTGCCAGATTGCGGGCGCGTTGATGTATCCCAGAATCCGATTGGCAATGGTACAGGCCTCGCGCAGCCGTGCGATGCCCGGCACCTCGGGCGGCAGGGCGAGATACCCGATGCGCTCCCCGGAAAGCCCCTGCGCCTTCGACCAGCTCCACGCAATGGCCGCGCGCCGGAAGATCGGTACCGCTTCCGGCACGCGAAGGCCGTCGAAGACGATCGGGCGGTACGGCTCGTCGCAGATCACCATGACGTCTTCGGGGAGTACGCGATCCACCTCGCGCAGCACGGATTCGCTGTAGACGGTGCCGGCGGGATTGTTCGGCGAATTCAGGATCAGCGCCCGGGTGCGCGGTGTCACTGCCGCGGCAATGCGCGCCGGGTCGGGCTGGAACTGCGAGTCGGTTTCGACGAGCACCATCTGCCCGGCGTGGTTTCCGATGTAGAACTGATATTCGGGGAAGTAGGGGCTCAACACCAGGACCTCGTCGCCAGGGTCCAGCATGGCTTTGAGCAGGGTGTTGATTGCCCCGGCTGCGCCGGTGGTCATGAGGATGTCGGCTGCGGCATAAGGAACGCCGGAGCGCGCGGCCAGCCTGCGAGCGATGGCTTCCCGCACTTCGGGATACCCGGCGTTCGGCATATAGCCGTGACTGCGCGGCCGATTCTCGCTCACCACCCGCCGCAGCGCCTGCAAGACCGATTCCGGGGGCTCGAGGTCCGGATTGCCGATGGAAAAATCGAAGACGTTCTCCGCGCCCCGCTCCCGGCGGAGTTGGATGCCGGTCTCGAACATCTTCCGGATCCACGATGACCGCTCGATCTGCCCTGCCATGGCGCGCGAAATGGTCATACCCGGGTAATCGCCTCCCGAAATCTGATTATACCCCACTGTCAAGTGGTGGTGCAGTGCCCTGGGGAAGCGAGGGACACGGCAGGGACTGAGAGGGCGGACCGAGCCAAGCGGGACGACAGGCTGAAGCGCTGCCCCACAGGGCTTCGTGCTGCGCCACGGGGTTTGGAGGACTCGAGCCGGGCTATAATCAGTGCTTCCATGACCGCCACAGTTGCCGCGCCGCAACGGTCGAGCTTTCGCTGGACGGTTTGCGGCCTGCTCTTTTTTGCCACCACGGTGAACTACGTGGACCGGCAGGTGCTCAGCATGCTGGCTGACACCCTCAAGGTACAGATCGGTTGGACGGCGATCGAATACAGCAACATCACCACGGCGTTCTCAATCGCCTACATGTGCGGACTGCTGGGGGCGGGGAGGCTGCTGGACAAATTCGGTACGCGGATCGGATTCGCCATCGCGATCACGGTGTGGAGCGTGGCTGCGATGGGGCACGCGCTGGCCACGAGCGCGTTTACGTTCGGGATTGCGCGGACTCTTCTTGGCCTGGGCGAATCCGCCAATTTTCCGGCCTGCATCAAGACCGTGGCGGAGTGGTTTCCCAAGCGCGAGCGCGCGCACGCCACGGGGATCTTCAACTCCGGCGCCAACATCGGCGCGGTGGTGGCGCCCATCACGGTGCCATGGCTGGCCGCCACGTACGGCTGGCAATCCGCGTTTCTGATCACGGGCGCGCTGGGGTTCCTGTGGCTGGTGGCGTGGCTCGCGCTGTACGGCCCACCGCGCGGCCACAAGCGGGTTTCGGCGCAGGAGCTGAAGCTGATCGAAAGCGACCCGCCGGATCGCCTGGCAAGTTACCATTGGGTCAAGGTCCTTCCGAAGCGGCAGACCTGGGCTTTCGGGCTGGGCAAGTTTCTGACGGATCCGATCTGGTGGTTCTACCTGTTCTGGCTGCCGATGTACTTTCAGGAGACCTTCCATCTGAAGCTCACGGAGCTGCCAGGCCCGATGCTGGTCGTGTACAACGCATCCACGGTGGGCAGCGTCGGCGGCGGCTGGATTTCTTCGGCATTGCTCAACCGGGGCTGGTCGGTCAACGGCGCGCGAAAGACGGCGCTGCTGATTTGCGCCTTGTGCGCGCTCCCCGTGTTCTACGTTCCGTATGCCGACAAGAATGGGATGTGGGGGGTGGTGGCGGTGCTGAGC
>DATJYJ010000617.1:0-6003 GCA_035578025.1 Verrucomicrobiia bacterium | reverse complement strand
CGCTGCCCCGACAAACTGCCTGCGCCCAAGCATTCGGGTATCCTCACGCGGCTTCGAGATGATACGGTAATGTGCGATGCTCTCTTGGCTCATGGCCGGCGCAACCGGGATATGAATCGTATCACCTATCTCTTGTTTCTGGTTCTGGCAGGTTGTTCGTCTGCGCCACCGCCGGTCCGCCATCAACCCAAGCCCGATCCCACCGCGGAATCCTGGTACGCTCCCGCGGTGGATCAGCTCGCCGCCATGGCGCGCGACGCCGCCGACCTTCTAAAGCGCGGCCGGGCGGATGACGCCGCGAAGATCATCACCGATGCTCAGCCGCTCATGAACCGGGTGCTCGCCGCACCGCATCCCCCTCTAGCGGCAGTGGAAGCCGCCTCGGATCTCGACGAGCTCTACGGCCGCATGCTCGTCTCCAACGGCCGTTACGGATGGGCCCGCCAGATGTTTCAGAAGAACGTCATGCGCTGGAAAAACTGGCAGCCGCAAACTCCCGACACAGCCCGCCGCCTCAAACAGGCCCAGTCTGAAATCGCCGACTGCGATCGCCATCTGTAGCGGCGCGGACGATCGCTCCGCGTCCGCTACCAATTCGTGATCGACCCGTCCGGCCGGTAGTACAACTGCCGGTTCGTGATCGGCTGCGTCACCTCGGCCACCTGCTTGAGCTTCGTCATATCCAGTTCCACTCCCAGGCCGGGCCGGTCGTTCGCATAGAGCTTGCCATCCTTGAAATCCAGGCATACCGGCAGGTGCGGCAAGGTGCGCCCCTGGAAGTTGTACTCCATCAGCACCGGTCCGGAGAACGTGCCCAGGCAGTTCACCAGCGCCGCTGTGGCGATCGGCCCGGTGAAGTGCGGCACGATCCCCACGAAGTGCGTCTCGCAGATTGCCGCCACCTTGCACATCTCGGTGATCCCGCCGACATTCGGGAGCGTCGCGCGCACGAAGTCGATATCGTGCGCTTCCACGAGCTTGTTGAAGTCCCAGCGGTTGCCCCACTCTTCGCCCGCCGCGATCGGCACATGCACCGTCCGCCGCAGAATCGGCAGGTCCTCCGCGAACGCCTCCGCCCGCACCGGATCTTCGACGAAGAACGGTGCCAGGTCTTTGATCAGGTCGCACCCGCGGATGGCTTCGGCCAGGTCGAAGCGCTGGTGGAAGTCGATGCAGAAATCGCCGTTCTTGCCGACGCCTTCACGGGCCGCTGCGCAGTCTTCGTAGAGCTGATTCAATCGCTCGCGCGTATTGAACGTGCTGGTGCCGCGTGTGTCGGCCGCCCCCATGCGAAACGCGCGATACCCGGCCGCGACGGTCAACTGTGCCCGCTCCTTGATCCCCATGCCCGGCTTGATGCCAGGGATCGTGCCCGCGGTGTTGTAGCACTCGCAGAAGTTACGCACCATGCCGCCCAGGATGGCGTGCACAGGCAGACCCAGCGCCTTCCCCTTGATGTCCCAGAGCGCCAGGTCGAGCGCGCCCAGCGCGTGCACCTTCTCGCGCCCCGGCGGGTAAAAGAACGACCTCGACATGTCCTGCCACAGATGCTCGATGAAGCGCGGGTCCTGGCCGATCAGGCGGCCGGCGCATTGTTCGATCGTGTCTTTCGAGCCGCCCTCGCCGATGCCGGTGATGCCCGCATCGGTTTCCACGGTCACCACCATGTCACTCTGGTTGAACAGCGGATTCAGATTCGGCGGCGAGTAGGCGCGTACCCGGGTGATCTTCATCTTCGGAATCGCGGCTTGTGCGCGGGGCAGGGCAGCCAGTCCCAGCCCGGACCCGGCCGCAACGGAGCGGACGAACGATCTGCGGTTCACAGGAACCTCCTCTATCTCGCTCATGTTATCTCACGCCCGCCTTCGCCCGGGTGTATACTCTCCCCAATCAGGCGCCACGTCGGATCGCCTGGGCCCTGGCGAACCATATTTTCCGCGCCTGCTGGAGGGGTTATGCGGAATTTCGTTCAAGTGATCGGGCTGCTCTGTCTGCCGCTCGCGTTGGCATTCGCCCAAACTGGGGGGGAAATCTCGGGTGAGGTCAAAGATCAAAGCGGCGCCGTGGCTCCCAATGTGGCAGTCAGCGCCACAAACACCGCTACCAACGTCGCGCGCTCGACGCTGACCAACGCGTCGGGCGTCTACAGCTTTCCCGACCTGACGCCGGGACCATACCAGGTGAGGGTCGCGGCCGCGGGCTTCGCTGCCAGCGTGGCCAATTTAGAGCTTCAAGTTCAGCAGACAGCGCGCGTCGATTTCACGCTTGCCGTGGGATCGGCCAGCCAGACGGTCGAGGTCAGTGCCGGCGCCGAAATGCTCAACACCGAGAACGCCACGGTGGGCACCGTCATCGAAGAGCGCCGCATCACCGACCTTCCTTTGAACGGCCGCAATTTCTTCAGCCTGGTACAGCTGAGCCCCAACGTCAGTTTCGGCTTCACGCCCGCACAGCAGGCCAGCAGCCGCCTCGGCGGCACGCGCTCCACTCTCACAATGTCGCTCTCCGGCGCCCGCGCCACCTGGGCTAACTACACGCTCGACGGCATCACGAATACGGACGTCGACTTCAATACCTACGTTCTGCTGCCGTCGGTCGAGGCGCTCCAGGAGTTCAAGGTGCAATCCGGGATCTATCCCGCCGAGTTCGGGCGCGAAGCCGGCCAGGTCAACGTCTCCACCCGGCCCGGCACCAACACCTACCACGGCTCCGCCTTCGAGTTCCTCCGTAACAACGATCTCGATGCGCGAGCCTACGATTTCAGTTCCGCCACCCGCAGCGCCACGAATCCGTCTCCCGCGAGTACGCCATACCGGCAGAACCAGTACGGCTTCACGCTCGCCGGTCCCATACGGATTCCCAAGTTATTCAATGGCAGGAACCGCCTCTTCTTCATGTCGAATTTCGAGGGATTCAAGTCGCGCACCACGACGACCTCCTTGGCGACCACTTTGACTGCCGCGATGCGCAACGGCGACTTTTCCGCCGTCTCCACGCCGCTCCAGGATGCGCTCTCCCGCAGCGGCACATTCCCGAACATTACCTCCACGCCGTTCCCCGGAAACCAGATCCCCGCCAACCGGTTCGACAAGAACTCGCTGCTTTTGATCAACAGCTATTTCCCGCTTCCCAACCAGCCGGCGGCCCCCGGGCTGCCTCTCCGCAATTACCAGTACCAGACGAAGACGCCAGTGGACAAGAACCAGGTAACGGAACGCATCGACTTCAACGAGCGCTCCAACTCGCAATGGTTCGGCCGCTACAGTTGGACCGACGAATCCACCCTGAGTCCGGGACTCACCATCGACGGCACCACGACTTATACCCGCGCCAGCCAGTGGGCGCTCTCCAACGTCCGGATCCTGTCGCCCGCCAAAGTGAATGAAGCCCGCTTCGGCTATAACTCGCTGTTCAACAATATTACGCAGCAGTTAGCCGGCGTCACCGACGTCGACGCCCAGATGGGGATTCCCGTCAAAGTGACCGACCCGAATTCGTGGGGCATCCCCAACATTCAGCTCAGCAACAACCTGACCAGCTTCGGCAATGCCACCAGCAGCCCCTTCCAGATCAACGACAAGGTTTTCGAGTGGACCGACAACTTCTCCTGGGTCATCGGCAAGCACTCGCTCCGGATGGGCGGCCACCTCCGCTACGATCAGTTCCCGCAGGTCGGCAACGAGTTTCCCCGCGGCCAGTTCTTCTTCAACGGCCAGTTCACCAACTCGATCAGCGCCACCGCGCAGACCGGCGGCTACTCCGGGGCGGATTTTCTCATGGGTTACATGCAGAACAGCATCATCGCCGTCGCGCTCGCCTCCGCGGATTTCCGCAACCACGAATGGGCGGCCTACATCGACGACACCTGGAAAATCGCGCCGCACCTGACTATCACTGCCGGACTGCGCTGGGAGGTCGCCCTTCCGATGATCGACGCGTCTCAGCACGAAGTCGGCGTGCAGCTCAACGCGCCGCTCGCCGGCATTCCCAACGTGCCAGACATGAGCCTGCATCCCGTCTATGTGCGCGCCGGCAATGGCGATTTTTACGACGGCCTGAACTTCCGCTACCAGGCCTACTGGGCCTCCCAGGGCGCCACGGTCCCGGGCTCCCCGGCCCTCCAGGTCGCCCGCGATGGCCGCATGGGCTCGCGCCTGATCAACACCGACTACCACAACTGGGCCCCACGCCTCGGCATCGCCTGGAGCCCGTCGAACAAGTGGGCCGTGCGCACCGGGTTCGGAATCTTCTACTCGCAGGAGAGCAAGAACTCGATCTTCGATCTCAACCGCGGATTGGGCGGGCGTACCGGCCAAGTCACGCCAACCACTTATGGATCGCCCACCTTCGGTTATACAAACTTCATCAACACTTCGTCCTTCCCAGTGACCGTCCCGGTTGGTCTTACCTGGGGCGCGGATCAAAACCTACCAACTACTTACACACTGCAGTACATCTTTAACGTCCAGCGTCAGCTTGGGAGCAACACTACTCTTGAAGTCGGCTATAACGGCTCCCAGAGCCGCCACCTGGATAACCTGATCAACGCCGCCGCACCGATCCCGGGCACCGCGTCCGTGATTACTCGCATGCCATATCCGGAATTCGGAGCCGCGGGTATCCAGTTCCTCAAGGCCGACGGGGTGGGTAACTACAACGGAGTCGGCGCCAAGCTGACGCAGCGTTTCGGGACCAACCTGACCAGCCTGCTGAGCTACACGTTCTCGAAAGCGCTCGATGACGGCAGCGCCATTCGCGGTCCGGGCAACGACTTCGTTCCGCCCAACGCCCGCTGCCGCGCCTGCGACTATGGCCCCTCGGCCTTCAACGTCCCGCACCGTTTCGTCGCTTCCGTGCTCTACGCGCTTCCCTTTGGAAAAGGCCAGCGCTTCCTCAATCGCGGCGGCGTGGTCAATCAGATCGTCGGAGGGTGGCAGGTAACCACCATCACCACCATCCAGAGCGGCGCGCCAACCGAGACCTCCTCATGGGATTCGGCCGGCGTGGTCTTCTCTCCCAGCGGCGAGCGGCTCAACTGCCTGGCCGGTGTCGACCCTGTCCTGCCCAATCCCAATCAGAACGGCTGGTACAATTCGGCGGCCTTCTCCAACCCGGTTGCCGGCACCTTTGGCAACTGCGGCCGCAACAATCTGCGCGGCCCGAAGCAGGTCAACATCGACTTCTCCGCGATCAAAGCCTTCCGCATCGGCGAGCGCCATGCCGTGGAATTCCGGGTCGAGATGTTCAACGCGCCCAACCATGTCGAACTGGGGACGCCGGGGAGTGTGAGCTGGGGCGGCAGTTCCAACGTGGCGCCGCCTTCGAACTTCGGCCAGATTACATCCACGCGCGCCAGCATGCGCCAGATCCAGCTCGCGCTCAAATATAATTTCTAGCAGGCTGCTGAAAAGAGATGAGCCACGGATGGACGCGGATGCACACGGATTGAAAACAGATCATCTTATCCGTGTCGATCCGTGTGAATCCGTGGCCCAAATCGGTCTTTCCGAAACCTGTAGATCCGGGGGGAATCATGACGAGACGAGAGATGCTGGGCACCGCTGCCGCGGGGTTCGCCGGCAGGTTGATGGCGAACGAGAAGCCGCGCAGTCCCAACCTGGGGACCGCGCCCACGGGCTTCGGCCTCCACCGCCGCGTGCAGCCGGTCGACCCTGTGGATCTCACGCACGACCTTGGCCTGGGAGTCGTGGAAACGCGCCTGAACCCGGCCGATGCCGGCGCAGCCAGGACGCTGCGCCAGAAGGTGGAGGGCTGGGGAATGCGGGCGATCCTCGATACGCCCCTGCCGCGCGCCGAAAACGACGTCGAGCGCTTCGACGCTGCCGTGGCCGCGTGCAAGGAGGCCGGCGCCATCAGCCTGCACGCCGCCATGACGCAGCGCCGGTACGAAGAGTTCGAGACCTTCGAGGCGTTCAAGGCGCGCTTTGAAGCCTGTAAGAAGCAGATCGCGCTCGCCGAGCCGGTCCTTCGCAAGCACCGCAT
>DATJYJ010000616.1:0-29753 GCA_035578025.1 Verrucomicrobiia bacterium | reverse complement strand
GGCCAATGAATCAGGAGCGGCACCTGCAGCGTGCTTTCGTAAATGAAGTAGCCGTGGCTGGCTTCTCCGTGCTCGCCGAGGCTCTCGCCGTGATCGGAGAGGAGAATCACCAGCGAGCGGTCCCACCATCCGCCGCGAACCAGCGCCTGTTTGAACGTCGCCATGAGCGAATCGACATAGGCGAGCTGCGCGTCGTACCCGTTGCGATACGGCAGGTGCATGTCGAACAGGTGGAGGAAGGCGAAGACGGGCTGCTCGCCGTGATTGGCCGCCAGCCACTGGATGGCGGCGCGCACCACCAGCGCCCCGTCGCGGCGGTCGCGCACACCCATCGGGTTTCCCGCCGCGCCGGCGAAGAACATCTCGCCAGACATGGGAGACAGCACTCGGAAATCGAACGGGCTGTCGTAGAAATCGAAGCCCTGGTTGAGACCCATACGCTGCTCGAGGAACACCGAGCCGATAAACGCGGCGGTCTTGTAGCCGTGCGCGTGGAGTACCGTGGCCAACGTGACGGCGCCGGCGCGAACCGGTTCGGCATTTTCCTGGATGCGGTTCTCGAACGGATAGGTTGAGGTGAACAGCGAGGCGTGCGACGGCAGCGTCAGGGGCGCCTGGCAATCGGCGGCGGCGAACAGGGTGCCGTGCTCGGCGAAGGAATCCAGCGCGGGCGTGGGCACGGCCTTATAGCCGTACGCGCTGAGATGATCGGCGCGCAGCGTGTCGATCGAGATCAGGATGACCGGCGCCTGCTGCGCGCCGGCGACCGAGGCGAGGAGCAGAGCGGCGAAAAGACGATGCATCGCTACCTATGGCGTAGCGGAGGTCTCCGTGGTGGTCACCTCCAGAGGCTTGAGTTTCGCGGTGGACAATTGCTGATTCACGGCTGGCAAGTCGCTTTTCACGAGCGCGTCGAATCTGGCCTTCTGCACGGCAAGCTGGTCGCTGAGCTCCTTAAACACAGTGTACGCCCCCGCGATCGGCTTGCCGTCGCCGGTCTCGACGACGCGCTCCAGCGCGGCCAGCTTGTTGTTCAGCTTGATCGGGAAATTGAGCGGATCCTGCCCGCTGCGGTTCTGCACCTGGTAGATCTGTTCCTCGATCGCTGAGAGCTTCTTCGAAAACGCCTCGAAATCCAGGCTGGCATTCTGCTTCCGCCGGTCGGCCATCTGCTTCTTCAGCTCGCGAATGGCGATCACGATCTCGTTGGCCTCGGTGGTGCGGTCGCGCACCTGCATGGCGAGCTTGAACTGCTCGGTCAGGTCGGCGACGGTGACCGAGTCGATGCGCGGGTCCTTCTCCACGTTGAAGCGCTCGCTCAGCGTCTGGCCGTTGACCGAAAGGCGGACCGTGTAGGGTCCGGGCACCGCCATCGGGCCTCCGCGTCCGCCGCCCCACAGGATCATCCCCTGGAAGCCCTTGGCGCCCGGATAGCGCAGATCCCACGTGAAGTTGTTGATGCCGGCCTTGCGCGGCACCGGAGGCGCGGCGCCGCGTCCGAAGCCGCCTCCACCTTCTTCGTCGCCCGAGTCCTCTGCCGCGGCGCCGCGCCCGCCGCGGCCTCCGCGCCCGCCGCGCGCATCGTCGGCGGTGGTGCCCGTGTAGGTCCGGATCACCTGGCCCTTGCCGTCCAAAATGTCGATCTGCACCTTCTCGGCCGGCTGCTTGAGGAAATACGAGATGTGCGCCGGGCCGACGTTGCGCTGCGCGGTCCCCGGCTTGAACAGGTAGCTGTTGGAGCTCAGCACGGTGGGCGTGAGCTGCCGCAGCGGCGTGATGTTGTCCAGGACGTAGAACGATCGGCCGTGCGTGGCGATGACCAGGTCGTTGCCCTCGATCACCAGGTCGGAGACCTGCGTGTCGGGCAGGTTCAGCGCCAGCGACTGCCACTGCGCCCCGTCGTCGAACGAAACGTAGATGCCGTGCTCCGTGCCCGCGAACAGCAGTCCGCGGCGGACGGTGTCCTCGCGCACCGCGTGCACGAAGTCGTCCTCGGGGATGCCGTTGACGATCCTGCTCCAGGTCTTGCCATAGTCGCTGGTCTTGAAAATATACGGGCGGCGGTCGTCGTTCTGGTAATTCTTGACCGCGACGTACGCCGTGGCCGCATCGTTCGGCGACGCGTCGATCAGGCTCACGCGGCCGAAATCGGGCATGCCCGGCGGTGTGATCTTGGTCCAATGCTTGCCGGCATCGCGCGTGATATAGACCAGCCCGTCGTCGGAGCCGGTCCAGATGGTGTCCTTCTCCTTGTGCGACGGCGCGATGGTGAAGATGGTGCCGTATATCTCGGGGCCGTTCTGATCGTGGGTGATGGGACCGCCGGAATCGCCGAGCGTCTTGGGATCGCCGCGCGTCAGGTCCGGCGAGATCGCCGTCCAACTGTGGCCGTCGTCGGTGGTCTTCCACAGATGCTGCGACGAGGTGTACATCGCGGCCGGGTCGAGCGGGCTGAAGACGATCGGGAAGGTCCACTGCCAGCGCTCCTTGAGCGAGCCCGCGGATTCGCCGCTGAAGAAGAGCGGATACACCTGGATGTCGCGCGTCCAGCCGCTGCGGCGGTCGAAGCGCGTCAGGAGCGCTCCCTGGCTGCCCGCGTAGAAGATATTGGGATTCGTGGGGTGCGGCGCGATATATCCGCTCTCGCCGCCGCCGACGGCGTACGGCGCGACTCCTCCGCGCCCGCCGCGTCCGCCCGCCTGGCTGCCCACGCAGATGGTGGAGCTATCCTGCTGCGCGCCGCAAACGTGATACGGAATATCGCGCGTGGTGGCCACGTGGTAAAGCTGCGCGGTGGGGTATTCCTGGCCGGTCCAGCTCTCGCCGCCGTTGACGCTGACGTCGGCGCCGCCGTCGTTGCTTTCGACCATGCGCAGCGGGTTGGCCGGATCGATCCACAGATCGTGATTGTCGCCGTGCGGCGTGCGCACGGTTCGATAGGTCTTGCCGCCGTCGGTGGATTTGTAGAAGCCGGTGTTGAGCACGTACATCGTGTCGCGGGCCTTGGGGTCGGCGTAGATGCGCGAATAGTAGAAGGCGCGCTGGCGCAGGCGCCGGTCTTCGGAGACCTGCTTCCAGGTGGCGCCCGCATCGTCGCTGGCGAAGACCCCGCCGTTCGTGTTCTCGACGACGGCGTAGACGCGGTTGCCGTCGGCGCCCGACACCGCCACGCCGATCTTGCCGATGATTCCCGAAGGCAGGCCGGGATTGCGCGTGATCTCCGTCCAGTGGTCGCCGCCGTCGGTGGATTTGAACAGGCCGCTGCCGGGACCGCCGCTGGTCAGGCTCCACGGGGTGCGGTTGGCATCCCAGATGGCCGCAAAAAGCACCTGCGGATTGTGCGGGTCGAAGCAGAGATCGACGGCGCCGGAACGATCGTCGCGGTAGAGAATCTTCTGCCAGGTGGCGCCGCCGTCCTTCGAGCGGAACACCCCGCGCGCCGCGTTGGGAGCGTAGGGATGGCCCAGCGCCGAGACGTAGACGATGTCCGGATTGGTGGGATGAATGCGAATGCGCGAGATGGCCTGCGTATCCGCCAGGCCAATGTGCTTCCACGTCTTGCCGGCGTCGGTGGATTTGTAGACGCCGTCGCCCTGCATGATGTTGCCGCGCAGCTCCGTCTCGCCCATACCGAGGTACAGCACGTCGGGGTTCGATTCCGACACCGCCACCGCGCCCACGCTCGAGCTGTGAATCTGGCCGTCGGTGACCGGACGCCAGCTGGTGCCGCCGTCGGTGGTCTTCCAGAGGCCGCCCCCGGTCGCGCCGAAGTAGTATTCGAGCGGGCGCGACGAGGAGCCCGCCGAGGTGATCGATCGGCCCCCGCGGTTCGGACCGATGCTGCGCCACGCGAGATTCACAAATACCGAGGAGTCGACGGCAGCGGCCGCCAGCAGGGACGCGCACACGACCAGACCGGGGACGAGTTTACGCATCCCGGAATTATATCGCGGCCTGCCGGCGGGCACTGGTGATTACGGCGGCGATCGCCACGATCAGGTTGGCGATCACCACCGGCCACGCGCGGATGGCTACGCCGTACGCAATCCACAGGCACGCCGCCGCGGCTTGCAGGCGGCGGAGCGTAACCGGAGCGCGAAAGAAGTACGAAGCGGAGAAGATCGCCGTAGCCAGCCAGCCGATGCTGTCCAGCATCACACAACCTCCGGAGTGGCGGCGCCGCCCGCCGCGCTGACCGCGCAGATGGTGAGCGAATCGGTCTGTACCTTCTCCCATTCGCGCAGCGCGAAACCGTGAGCCTCGAAGAACTCGCGGATGCGGCCCGGATTCCACCCGGCGATATCTTCCAGCACCGGAATCAGAACACTGAGCGCGTCGTCGCTGAGCACCGTGCGGCGCGCGATCTGGGTGATGTAGCGGTTTTCGCTGACGGCGATGGTGAGGCCGTCGAGCCGGTTGACGTGCATCATCACCTGCACGTCGCTGGAGCCGTCGCCGACGTAGACGATCCGATTGTGGCTGAGCGGAAGCTGGGCGCGCAGATCGTCCAGCACCACCACCTTGCCGTACCCGGCGGGCACGCGCGCGATGGAAGCGATCTCACCCGTCGCCGGATCGTAACGGAACTCGGTGCCGATGATGTGATCCTCCGGCACGATGCCTTCCAGCGCCGATTTCACGATCTCCTCCGGCGCTGCCGAAACCACGTAATACGAAAACCGGCGGCCGCCGAGGTCGTCGAGAAGCTGCGACAAAAGACGAATATTCTGTTTCAGGCGAATACGCTTGCCGGCTTCGTGCAGATGCTCTTTGCGCACGCAGCGGAAATCGGGATCGTGCAACAGCAGGTATGCCAGTTCGCCGCCCTGTTGCACCAGGTGAATCTTCGAGAGGCCACGGATCCGGTCGGCGAAATTGTGTACGCCGATCAGCTCGCTGAGCACGAATCCGGAATCGTTAAAACTGAGTGTCTGATCGAAATCGCTGACGAACAGATAGTCCGCCGGCCTGGTTTCATTGCTTTGCATGGGGGGAATGTCTCCTTTTTGGATGTTGGTGTAAGGCCTTCAGGCCACTACGCTAAGCAAGCAAACGGAGCTCACGAATAATTCTTGGATGCAGCGGCGGGGATGCAGGTTTCAACTGTTTTTCGTGGTATGATACTACGCAGTGCGTAATAATGTCCGACCCAGGCATCCTGGTCCTCTCCAGCCTCGTCGAAGGCGATAAACATGGCTACGCCATCATGGTCGATATCGAACAGTTCGCCGGCCTGCGCCTCGGCCCCGGCACCCTCTATGGCGCCATCACCCGGCTGGAACAGCGCGGCTGGATCGAGCCCGTCCCTTCCGAGGACGATCGCCGCCAGCCCTACACTCTAACCGCCGCCGGGCGCCGCCACCTCGCAGCGGAGATGCTCACTCTCGAACGCGTGGTGCGCACTGCCGCCCGCCGGTTGAAGCAAGCCTGAAAAGATCGTGGCGCGGACGGTCGGCCTTCCGCCCGGCGTGCCAAAATAGAACCATCCCCTTCAAATGAAAAAACTCCTCGCCCTAAACCGCAGCGAGATCGCTATCCGCATCCTCCGCGCCGCCAACGAGCTCGGTCTCCGCACCGTCGCCATCTATTCCAAAGAGGATCGCCTCGCCCTCCACCGCTTTAAAGCCGACGAAGCCTACCTCATCGGCGAGCACAAAGGCCCCGTCGAAGCCTACCTCGATGTCGATGGCATCGTCGCTCTCGCCGCCGAAAAGGACGTCGACGCCATCCATCCCGGCTACGGCTTTCTCTCCGAAAATCCCGCGCTCCCCCGCGCCTGCGAGCGCGCCGGCATCACCTTCGTCGGTCCTTCCGCCGATCTCCTCGATCTCCTCGGCGACAAAACCGCCGCCCGCCGCCTCGCGCAGAAGGCCGGCATCCCGCGCGTCCCCGGCACCGAAGAGGCCGTAACCGATCCGCGCAAGGCCGAAAAGGTCGCCTTCGAAATCGGCTACCCGCTGATTATCAAGGCCGCGTTCGGCGGCGGCGGGCGCGGCATGCGCGTCGTCGACAAGGCCGCTGATTTCCCCGGCAAGCTCGAAGAGGCCCGCCGCGAATCCGCCGCGGCCTTCGGCAACGACGCCGTCTTCCTCGAACGCTTCATCCGCCGCGCGCGCCACATCGAGGTCCAGATCCTCGGCGACCGCCACGGCAATATCCTCCACCTTTACGAGCGCGACTGCTCCGTGCAGCGCCGCCACCAGAAGGTGGTCGAAGTCGCGCCGGCCGTCTCGCTCGATCCCAAAATCCGCGCCTCCCTCGCCGATGCTGCCGTCTCCCTCGCCCGCGCCGCCGGTTACTACAATGCCGGCACGGTCGAATTCCTGGTGGACGCCGATACCGGCGAGTGGTACTTCATCGAGGTCAACCCGCGCATCCAGGTCGAGCACACCGTCACCGAAATGGTTACCGGCATCGACCTCGTGCGCGCCCAGATCCAGGTCGCCCAGGGCCTGCCGCTCCACGGCCCCGAAATGGCCCTACCGCCGCAGGACCAGGTGCCGCTGTACGGATACGCGCTCCAGTGCCGCATCACCACCGAAGACCCCGGCAACGGATTCGTCCCCGATTACGGCCGCATCCACACGTACCGCTCGCCGGCGGGTTTCGGCATCCGCCTCGATGGCGGCTCGGCGTACGGCGGCGCCGTCATCACGCCGTTCTACGATTCCCTCCTCGTCAAGACCACCGCCTGGGGCAGGGAATTTCGCGATGCCTGCCAGCGCATGGACCGCAGCCTCCGCGAGTTCCGCGTCCGCGGCGTCAAGACCAACATCCCGTTCCTGGAAAACGTAGTCAACCACCCCGATTTCCAATCCGGCCAGACCAGCACCCGCTGGCTCGAAGACACTCCCGCGCTCTTCAAGTTCGCCCTCCGCCGCGACCGCGCCACCAAGCTTCTCACGTATCTCGCCGATGTCATCGTCAACGGCAACCCCGCCGTTCGCGATGCAGACGATCGTGTTTTGTCGTCGGCGCACCGGCGCCAAGCGCCGATTCCCGAACACAACCCCGCCGCGCCCCCCGATGGCACGCGCCAACTCCTGATCCGGGAAGGCCCCGAAGCATTTGCCGCCTGGACCGCTTCGCAAAAGCGCCTCCTTCTCACCGACACCACCTTCCGCGACGCCCACCAGTCCCTGCTCGCCACCCGCGTCCGCACCTACGACATGCTGGCCATCGCCAACTTCGTCGCCCACAGCCTCTCCAATCTCTACAGCCTCGAAATGTGGGGCGGCGCCACCTTCGATGTCACGATGCGCTTCCTCCACGAGGACCCGTTCCTCCGCCTGCGCAAGCTCCGCGAAGCCATCCCCAACATCTGTTTCCAGATGCTGCTGCGCGCCTCCAACGCCGTCGGCTACACCGCCTACCCCGATGACGTCGTCGCCGAGTTCATCTACGAAGCCTCCGCCCAGGGCATCGACATCTTCCGCATCTTCGATTCGCTCAACTGGCTCCCCAATATGAAGGCCAGCATGCAGGCGGTGCGCAAGACGCGCTCCGTCTGCGAAGCCGCCATCTGCTACACCGGCGACATCCTCGATCCCAAGCGCGACAAGTACCCGCTCCAATACTACGTCCGCATGGCCCAAGAGCTCGAAAAGATGGGCGCGCACATCCTGGCCATCAAGGACATGGCCGGCCTCTGCAAGCCCTACGCCGCGGAAAAGCTGGTCAAGGCCCTGCGCCAGGAAGTCGGCATCCCCATCCACTTCCACACTCACGACACCAGCGGCATCAATGCCTCGTCGATCCTCAAAGCCGCCGACGCCGGAGTCCACGTGGCCGATGGCGCCGTCGCCTCCATGAGCGGCCAGACCAGCCAGCCCAATCTCAATTCGATCGTCGCCGCGCTGCGTCACACCAAACGCGACTCCGGCATCGATCTCGACGCCCTCAACCAGTGCGCCGACTACTGGGAGGTCGTTCGCGATTACTACGCCCCGTTCGACACCGGCCCCAAGTCCGGCACCGCCGAAGTCTACCTGCACGAGATGCCCGGCGGCCAGTACACCAACCTCAAAGAGCAGGCCGAATCCATGGGCCTCGGCCCGCGCTGGCACGAGATCGCCCGCACCTACGCCGATGTCAACATGGCCTTCGGCGACATCGTCAAGGTGACGCCCTCCAGCAAGGTGGTCGGCGACATGGCCATTTTCCTGGTCAACCACAACATGACCATGGCCCAGTTCGAGCGCCTCACCCCGGATCACAACCTGACGCTGCCCTCCAGCGTCATCGACATGTTCATGGGATCGCTCGGCGAGCCAGACGGCGGCTGGCCCAAGAAGCTCCAGAAGATCATCCTGCGCGGCGCCAAGCCGCAGAAAGGCCGTCCCGGCGCCAATCTCGCGCCGGTCGATCTCGAAGAGACCGCCGCCGCGCTCGAAAAGAAAATCGGCCACAAGCCCGCGCACGACGAAGTCCTCAGCTACCTGATGTACCCCGACGTCTTCGTCAAGTTTGCTCGCGCCCGCCAGAACTGGGGCGATGTCGACGTCCTCCCCACTCCGCAGTTCTATTACGGCATGCAGAAGGGCGACGACATCACCGTCGAGCTCGAGCCCGGCAAGGCGCTGGCCATCAAATTCCTCACCGTCGGCGAGCCGCACCCCGACGGCACCCGCACCGTCTTCTTCGAGCTCAACGGCCAGCCGCGCGAAGTCTCCGTCCGCGACCGCACCCTCGAAGTCACCGAGCAGGCCAAGCCCAAAGCCGACCCCAGCCAGCCCGGCCAGATCGGCGCACCCATCCCCGGCGTAGTCTCCACCGTAGCCGTCGAACTGAACCAGCCGTTAAAGAAGGGCGACCGCCTTTTGGTCATGGAAGCCATGAAAATGCAGAGCACGGTCTACGCCCCGGTGGCAGGCACGGTGAAGCAGCTCCTGGTCCAACCCGGCCAGCAAGTCGAAGCCAAGGACCTGCTCCTGGTCATCGAGTAACGTTGGGCAGGTGCCCTATCTTCCCACCGTCAGCCGGTCGCCGAGTATCGGCGGCAGCCCCGCCTCGTAGATCTTCCTCTGCGCAGTCGCGACGTCATAAGGCACCCGGCAAAACTCCACCCGCTTTGTCCCGCTGTCGTACAGCACGTACGAAGCCCGCGCATCGCCGTCCCGCGGTTGCCCCACGCTTCCCGGATTGATCAGGTACGCGCAATCCGGGTCGATATCCAGGAACTCGCTCCCGTTCCCCGGCGAAGGCCGCATGATCGTTTCGACTCTCGACTGGTTCCAGATGAATCCGCCCTGTACGTGCGTGTGTCCGAAAAACGCCAGCCGGCTCTCCAGGTATCCGAACGCCGTGCCCGCTTCGTTGGGCGCCACTACGTACTCGTCCTCGTCGAACGGCGACCCGTGTACCACCTGGAAATCTTCCACCGTCAGCGGCCCCTTCGGCAGCGCGCGGATATAGTCGGCATTCTCCTGCGAAAGCACCCGCAGGGTCCACACCGCCGCCGCCCGCGCCACCGGGTTGAACCACTCCAGGTCTTCCATTCCGGTAGATGCCCGGTCGTGATTCCCCCGCACCACTGTGGGACAGTTCGCGCGCACCCATTCCACCACCGCGTTCGGGTCCGCCCCGTAGCCCACCAGGTCGCCGCAGCAGATAGCGGCATCCCACGCGCCCGCCGAATGCTCCAGCGCGGCGTTCAGCGCCTCCAGGTTGCCGTGAAGATCGCTCAGCACCAGGTAACGCACGGTTACGCGAGTCTATGCCTTTCTGAGCCGCAGAAGAGAGATCTCGGGAGGCGCTCCAATGCGGGCCGGGATACCGATGGTTCCGATTCCTCGCGTGACATACGCGGATGAGTTGCCGATCCGGTACAGGCCGTAAATATAGGGTGTGAAGAAGCGCGCCGGGTTGATGGATTGGTCCAGGATCTCCACCGTGACCTGACCGCCGTGTGTGTGTCCCGCAAGCAGGAAATTATACCCTTTACCGGCAGCCGCCGGGAACGTGTCCGGATTGTGCTGCAGCAGAACGTTCACCGCCCCCGGCTGAACCAGCCCTTCCATTCCCGCCAGGTAGTGCTTTCGGTTGCGGTGCGATTCGAAATCCGACCCCGCGATATTCAGCACCGCGCTGCCGAAGCGGAGCTGGCACGCTTCGCGGCGCAGAAAGCGGATGCCCGCCCGCGCCGCGGCGCGCTGCGTGTAATTCTCCGCCTTGATATAACGTTCGTGGTTTCCCATGCAGCCCAGCATCCCCGCGTCCGCTTTCACTCGCGCCAGTTGCCGGATGCAGGCGTCCAGCGGATCCGAGTGGCCGCTGATCAGGTCGCCGGTCATGAAGGCCACCTGAGGCCGCAGCTCGTTCGAGGCATCGACCACGCGCGCGAATTCGGCCTCGCTCAGAAACGCGCTCAGGTGCACGTCGCTGAGTTGCAGAATCCGCAGCCCGTCCAGGTCCTCGGGCAGTCCCGGCAGCGGGATATCCACTTCGCGCACGCGGAAGTCGGTCCGCTGCACCAGCGTCCCGTAGCCGATCATCGCGAACGGCGAGGCCATCAACACGTTGCCGGCTGCATTCAGCACGCGCCGCCGTCCCGGGTTGGTTTCCGCGCCGATGCCCCGCCGAATCGCGCGCAGCACGTAATAAAGCCCCAGAACGCCGGTCGCGGTCAGAAGGTACGCTAGCGCGCCCGCGCCCATAGTCATGGTGGGCCGGCTTGGCAGGTTCAGCGCCGCCGCCACGCTGTTGAACGTAAATGCGTAGCTGACCGCGAGAAACACATCGAAGAGCAGCACGGCTGGCCGGACCCACCGTTGCCGGTAGGCGTTGAGAATCAGCCGGGTGATCCGCCACTGGACCAAAGCAAAGATGAGAATGAGCGAGACATCAAGCGGGTAGTTATCCACTGCTGCGCTCTATTTTCTCACGCGGCGCGGCTATCCCGCCGCCAGCCAGGCGTTCTGAATCACCGCTACCGCGGCGCATACGGCTGTTTCCGCACGAAGCACCAGCGGCCCCAGCGACACCGCGGTCCATCCCGCGCCGCGCGCCGCCTCGCGCTCGGCTTCCGTCCAGCCGCCTTCCGGCCCCGTAATCAGTGCGACCGTTTCCTGCCGCTCTTCCGGGATCTCGCGCAACAGCGGCGGCGCGTCGCCTTCGTCCAGGAAGTAGCGATGCCCGGCGTGCTCCTTCAACGCAGCCGTGAACCGCGCGGCCGGCAGTATCTCCGGCATCCGCGTCCTCCGGCATTGCTGGCTGCTTTCGCGTGCGATCCGCTGCCAGCGCTCCACCCGCTTCCGCGCAGCCTCGAACAATCCCTTGTCGGTGCGCGCCGCCTCGAACGGAACCATGCGCTCCACGCCCAGCTCGGTAGCCTTCTCCAGCATCCACTCGAACCGGTCGAATTTGATCAGCGCTGCGCACAGCGTGATCCGCGCCGGCGGCGGCGTTTGCGCGATCGGTTCCACGGTCTGAAACCGGACGTGCTCGCCCCGCGCCTCCACCACCTCGGCCAGCCACGCCTGCTGATTGTCGGAAATTTCGAACCGCTGTCCCGGCTCTACGCGCAAAACCCGCGTCAGGTGCCGTGCTTCTTCGCCGCGCAGTTCAGCGCCGCCGCCGCGAATCGCGTCCACGAAGAACCTGCGTCTGGCCACGCGACCATTGTAATGTGATCTGCAAACCGGGGTCTGATCCTTAATATCGGCGCCGTTTGCCGATATTAGGGGTCCTCGGTTTGCCAGCAGCACTTGGCGACCCCTTACAATCGTCTTTTATGATCGCTCAGCTCCGCGGCGTGCTCCTCGAAAAGCACCCCAACCAGGCCATCGTCGAAACCGGCGGTGTCGGCTACGACGTCACCATCCCGGTCTCGACCTTCACCAAGCTCCCCGACGCCGGCGCGGAAGTGCGCCTCCGCATCCACACCCACGTCCGCGAGGACGCGCTCGCTCTCTACGGCTTCCTCACCCAGGACGAAAAAGCGCTCTTCGAAAAGCTGATCTCCGTCAGCGGCATCGGCCCCACGCTGGCCATCAAAATCCTCTCCGGCCTGGCCGCGCCCGACCTCGTCCTCTCCATCCGACGCGGCGAAGTCGAGAAGCTCGTAAAACTCCCCGGCGTCGGCAAGAAAACCGCCGAGCGCATGGTGCTCGAGCTTCGCGACAAGCTTCCCCCCGTCACCGGCGAAGAGCCCGCGCCGCCGCCCGCCGAAGCGCTCTCGCCCGTCGACCAGGACGTGCTCAGCGCGCTCCTCAACCTCGGCTGCGGCCGCCCGCAGGCCGAAGCCGCGGTGCGAAAGGCCAAGGCCGCCGGCGGCCCGCTCGAATTCGAGCCGCTCTTTCGCCGCGCCCTGGAACTGGTACGTTAAAACATGCCCGACCGGGACCTCATTTCAGGCGCGCGCCAGGCCGAAGACGTCCAGTTCGAAGCCGGCCTGCGTCCGCGGCGCCTCTCCGATTTCACCGGGCAGGGCAAGCTCAAGGAGAATCTGTCCATCGCCATCGAAGCCGCCCGCATGCGGGGCGAAGCCATGGACCACGTGCTGCTCTACGGCCCGCCCGGATTGGGCAAGACCACCCTCGCCTCCATCATCGCCGAAGAGCTCGGCGTGCAGCTCACGGCGACCTCCGGCCCGGTGCTCCAGAAGAAGCTCGACCTGACCGGCATCCTCAGCAACATCCGCCTGCACCAGGTCTTCTTCATCGACGAAATCCACCGCCTGCTGCCCGATGTCGAAGAGATGCTCTACTCCGCTCTCGAGGATTTCCGCGTGGACATCCTGGTGGGCGTCGGTCCCGGCGCGCGCACGCACTCGCTGCCCATGCCCAAGTTCACCGCCATCGGCGCGACCACCCGCCAGGGACTCGTCAGCGCTCCGCTGAGGGGAAGGTTCGGCCTGGTCCTGCGGCTCGAGCCGTACAACACCGAGGAGCTGAAGGCGATCGTGAAGCGCTCTGCCAGGCTGCTCAACGTCGAGATCGAAGACGGCGCGGCCGAGGAGCTCGCCCGCCGCTGCCGCGGCACCCCGCGCATCGCCAACCGCCTCCTGCGCCGCGTCCGCGACTATGCCCAGGTGCGCGCCGATGGCCGCATCACCCAGCCTGTCGCGCAGACCGCGCTCAACCTGCTCGACGTCGATCGCTACGGCCTCGACGAAATCGACCAGAAGATCATGATGACCATCCTGGAAAAGTACCGCGGCGGCCCCGTCGGCGTGAACACCATCGCCGCCTCGATTTCGGAAGAGGCGGAAACCATCGAAGAGGTCTACGAGCCGTACCTGATCCAGCTCGGCTTCCTCAATCGCACCCCGCGCGGCCGCGTGGCCACGGAACTCGCCTACGACTACTTTCGGGTGAAGCCCCAGCTTCGCAATCAGGATCAGCCGGGCTTATTCACTTAGCCAGAAACCGCCCGATCGTCTCGTTCAGAAACTTCGCGTCCGCCGGATTGCTCGCCGCTCCCGCGGTGTGTCCCCACAGCGACGGAATCGGCGCCAGCGTGACGCCCGGAATGAAGCCCGCCTCGTAGCGCGCGTCGCCGATCGGAAAATACAGGTCGGTCTCCGACGGCATGTAGAGCAGCGGCACTTTGATCGAGCGCAGCGCCTTCTCGACATCGCCGCCGAACCCCGGAGTCGTGCCCACATCGTGCCGCTCCCAGGTGCGCGCCTGCAGGATCAGGTTGTTCGCATCCGCTCCCGGAATGAACCGCGTCCGGAACCGCGCCATCGCCTGGTCGAGCGTGGTCACGGCCGCCGTGCGCCAGAGCTCCTGGCGCCACCACTCCTGCGAGTAGAGCCACGCAGCCCACACCATGCCGAATGCCTCCAGCCCTTTCGTCGGCGGCGTCGTGTAGTCTCCGCCGTTGAATACCGGGTCGGCTGCGATCGCCGCGATCTGCCCTTCGAGTCTCACGATCCCATGCGGCCAGGTCTTCGCCGTGCCCGACGTCGCCACGATCCGGTCGGCGAACGTGGGATAGCTCACGGCCCATTGAAAGGCCTGCTGCGCGCCCATCGAAAATCCGACCACCGCGCGTAGGTGCGTGATCTTCAGCTCTTCGGTCAGCAGCCGGTGAACGGCCTCGACATTGTCCCGGATCGTCATCACCGGAAATCGCGGCCCGTGGAACGGCTCCGGCGTATTGCTGGGCGACGACGACCGGCCGTTGCCGAACAGCTCCGTCGCCACCAGGAAGAGCTTCGCCGGATCCAGCGCGCGCTCCGGCCCGATCAACCACTCGTACCCGTGGAAATTCGCCATGTAGTGCGAAGGCAGCAGGACGGCGTTGTCACCCTCCGCGTTCAGCTTCCCGTAGGTCCCGTAGACGATCCGCGCCTCCGGCAGCGTGGCGCCGCTCTCGCTGTGGAAGTTGGCGATCGCGAATTCGTGCTGCTCGCCGCCCTGCGCGAACACCAGCCTTGAAAATAGCAGCAGATAAACCAGCCGTCTCATGACCGCGACATCTTATCACTTCCGCCTGCGCGACAATGACGGGATGATGCGTTTCCTGATGCTATTGGCCGCGCTCGCTCCGGCCTTCGCGCAGCCGCAACCCGAGCGCTACACCTGCTTCCGCGCCGCCTCGCCCATCCGTGACGACGGCCTCCTCGACGAGCCCGCGTGGCGTAATGCGCCGTGGACCGCCGCGTTCGTCGATATCGAAGGCGCCGCCAGGCCGCGCCCGCGTTTCCAGACCCGCGCCAAGATGCTCTGGGACGACAAGTTTCTCTACGTCGCCGCCGAGTTGGAAGAGCCCCACGTCTGGGCCACGCTCACCGCGCACGATTCGGTGATCTTCCACGACAACGATTTCGAGGTCTTCCTCAACCCCTCCGGCGACGGCCGGAACTACTTCGAATTCGAAATCAACGCGCTCAATACCAGCTGGGATCTCTTCCTGCCCAAGCCCTACCGCGAAGGCGGCAAGGCGGACAACAGTTGGGAGATCCCGGGCCTCCAGACCGGCATCGCCATCCAGGGCACGCTCAACAATCCCGGGGATGTCGACCGCGGCTGGACCGTCGAGCTCGCCTTCCCGTGGGATGCCTTTGCCTCGCGCGCGCCCGTGCGCCGTCCCGCGCCAGGCGAAGAGTGGCGCGTGAACTTTTCCCGCGTCGAGTGGCGCACCGAAATTCGCGACGGCCGCTATGTCAAGGTCCCGGGCCTGAAGGAGGACAACTGGGTCTGGTCTCCGCAGGGCGTAGTGAACATGCACGTGCCCGATCGTTGGGGCTACGTGCGTTTTTCCGGCGAGACCCCTGCCCCCGCGATAAAATAGGACCGGTGGTCACCTACCTGGAATGGGTTCCGCACGCCCGCAGCCCAAGACGCGGATATCGCCCAGATCTGGCCGGATTGATGCTTCGTCTCGCCGCACTCTTGCTTTGCGCCGCCGCCACGCTCGCGGCGCAGGATGATCTCGATGCGCAACTGCGCTCCATCATCAGCGCCTACGCCGCCGCCAGCGCCAACTCGGCCGATCCAGTGACCCCCGAACAGGCCTTCTACGGCGGCGCCATCCCCGGCCTGCTGCGCAAGCTCGACCCCCACTCGGTCTTCTTCGATCACGACCAGTTCGAACAGCTCAAACGCATGGAGTCGTCCACCCAGAAGGGCTTCGGCAGCATCGTCTCCATCCTGCCCGGCCGCGTGATCGTGCTCCAGACCACCCCCGGCACTCCTTCGGCGCGTAGCGGCCTCGCCCCCGGCGACGAGATCCTGGCCATCAACGGCTACGTGATCGCTCAGCTCGATCTCGATCAGCTTCCGCAGCTCCTCGAGCAGTCCCGCCAGCGCCCGGCGCAGCTCGATGTGCGCCGCGGCGGAACCTCGGCCCTGCTGCACTTCACCCTCACGCCGGAAGAGATGCAGTCGGCCAGCGTCGATCGCACCTTCTTTGTGGGCGCCGGCATCGGCTATATCCGCGTCGCCAGCTTCGAAGAAAAGACCGCCGCGCAGTTGAAGGAGGCCATCGAAAAACTGGGCGGCGATCGCCTCTCCGGCCTCGTGCTCGACCTGCGCAACAATCCCGGCGGCGTGCTCACCTCGGCGGTCGATACCTCATCGCTGTTTCTCCAGCCGGGAATGAAGATCGTCACCGTGCGCGGCCGCCACGTCCCCGAAAAGAGCGAGGTCGTCCCCTCGATCGCTGCGCCCTACGGCTTCAAGCTCGCCATCCTGGTGAACGAGAAGACCGCCAGCGCCTCGGAGATCGTCTCCGGCGCCATGCAGGACCACGACCGCGCCACCATCCTGGGCACACCCAGCTTCGGCAAAGGACTCGTGCAAAGCGTGTTTCCGCTCAGCGAAGGCGCCGGCCTCGCGCTCACCACCGCGCTCTACTACACGCCCAGCGGGCGCTCGATCCAGAAGCCGCTGGATGCCTCGCGCTTCGAGCTCGGCGCCGCCACCGCTCACCCCAACGAGCAGAGCGAGTTTCACACCGATAAGGGCCGCACAGTCGCGGGCGGCGGCGGCATCCAGCCGGATATCACCGTCTTTCCCGAGCAGATGAACCGCCTGCGCGCCGTGCTCGACGCCAGCGCCTCCTTCACCACCTTCGCCACTCAGTACCTGCGCGACCACAAAGTCACTGCCGAATTCGAAGTGACACCCGAAATTCTGGATCAGTTCCGCGCGTTCCTCTCCGAGCGCCAGATCCGTCCGGGCCTCAACGAATGGCTGCCGGAGCGCGACTTCGTCACCAGCCGGCTGAAGACGGAAATCTTCAACCAGGCACTGGGCGTGGAGAAAGGTGACGAAGTAGAGGCCCAGCGCGATCCGGCTATCCTAAAGGCTGTAGAAGTTCTGTCAAAATGATACGGGGAGACTCGCATGGCCACGTTGACCGCACCTGTTTCCATATCGCACGAAAACGAAAAGAACCCATGGCTCGCCGCCGCTGCGCGCTTTGAAGAGGCCGCGAAGCGGCTTAAACTCGACGACGGCATGCGCAAGGTGCTGGGCACGCCCGCCAAGGAGATCACTGTCCACATTCCGGTGCAGCTCGACGACGGGCGCCTGGAAGTCTTCACCGGCTACCGTGTGCAGCACTCGGTGGCCCGCGGGCCGGCCAAAGGCGGCATCCGCTTCGCTCCCGATGTCACGCTCGACGAAGTCCGCGCGCTGGCCTCCTGGATGACCTGGAAATGCGCCGTGGTCAACATCCCCTTCGGCGGCGGCAAGGGCGGCGTGATCTGCGACCCCAACATTCTCTCCAACAGCGAGCTCGAAAAGCTCACGCGGCGCTACACCGCCGAGATCATCGATTTTCTCGGGCCGGAGCGCGACGTACCCGCGCCGGACGTCAATACCAACGAGAAGGTCATGGCCTGGATCATGGACACGTACTCCATGCACCAGCGCCATACCGTCACCGCCGTGGTCACCGGCAAGCCGATGTCGCTGGGCGGGTCGCGCGGCCGTCCCGAAGCCACGGGACGCGGCTGCATGATGGTCACCCAGCGCGCGTTGAAGCTCCTGGGCATGAAGCCCGAGGATACCCGGGTGGTGATCCAGGGCTTCGGCAACGTCGGCGGCATGGCGGCCAAGCTGATGACCGCGGTCGGCTTCAAGATCGTGGCCATCGTCGAGTACGACGGCGCCGTCTACAATCCCAACGGACTCGATATCGCCGCCCTGCAGCGCCACCGCAAAGAGTCCGGTTCGATCACCGGATTTCCGGGCGGTGAAGACGTCGACCGCGTGGAAGCCATGTTCCTCAAGTGCGACGTGCTGATCCCGGCGGCCACCGAAAACGTGATCACGTCGCAGAACGCCGACCGCATCCGCTGCAAAATCCTATGCGAAGGCGCTAATGGCCCGACCACGCCCCTGGCCGATGAAATTCTGGCCGACAAAAAAGTTTTCGTGATTCCCGACATTCTCGCCAACGCCGGCGGCGTGACCGTCTCATACTTCGAGTGGGTGCAGGATCGCCAGGGCTTCTTCTGGAACGAGGCCTTGGTCAACCAGCGTCTGCAGGAAATCATGGACGAGAGTTTCGACGCCATCGTGCAGTACGCCGACACCCACCGCGTGAACAATCGCATCGCCGCGTATATGGTGGCGCTGGACCGCGTGGCCGACGCCATCAAGCTGCGAGGCATCTACGCTTAGCGACTCCGCCAAGCCCCTGATGCAGCAGTACAACACTGCCAAGCAGCAGATAGGCAATGCGCTGCTTCTCTTCCGGGTCGGCGATTTCTACGAGCTGTTCTACGACGACGCCATCCTCGCCGCGCGCGAGCTCGAAATCACCCTCACCTCGCGCGACAAGGAAAAGGGCGCTCCCATTCCGATGGCCGGCGTCCCCCACCACTCGGCCGACAGCTACATCGCCCGCCTCATCCAGAAAGGCTACCGGGTAGCGATCTGCGACCAGGTGGAAGATGCCAAAGTTGCCAAGGAAGCCCGCCGGCCGGTGCGTCGCGAGATCACCCGCGTGGTTACGCCGGGCACCGCCATGGATGCCGCCCTGGTGCGCTCGCGCGAGAACAACTACCTGGCTGCGGTCGGAAAATCGGGCGCGCGCTCGGCAGTCGCCCACGTGGACGTCTCCACCGGCGAGTTCCGCGTAACGGAAGTCGAGCCGGCCGAAGTCGTGGGTGTGATTGAGCAGCTCGGCGCCCGCGAGGTGCTGTTCCCCGGCGATCTGCCGCTCCTCAACGGCGAAGATCGCGGCGGACCGCGCTTCGTGCGCACCGAAGTGGAAGACTGGGTCTTCACCGCCGACTACGCCGCGCGCACCCTGCGCGAGCATTTCA
Organism: Verrucomicrobiia bacterium; assembly: GCA_035578025.1. GTDB lineage: Bacteria > Acidobacteriota > Terriglobia > Bryobacterales > Bryobacteraceae > Solibacter. The sequence continues at coordinate 11,026 of DATJYJ010000616.1, read as the reverse complement.
AGCTGCTCTCGCTCGATGGCTGCGGCCTGGCCAACCGTCCGGCCGCCGTCGGAGCGGCCGGAGCCATTCTTCACTACCTGCGCGAGACGCAGCGTGCCACGCTCGATCACCTCGACCGGCCCGCCTACTACGACCGCGCTGATTCGATGGTCTTGGATGCCGTCACGGTGCGCAATCTCGAGCTCGTCGAACCGCTGTTTGCCGCCGACGCCGGCGCTCAGGCCCAGCCGACTCTGCTCGGCGTGCTCGATCAATCGCTCACCGGGATGGGCGGGCGGCTGCTGCGCCAGCGCCTGCTGCGCCCCTCGATGGACCGCCCCGAGATCGAACAGCGCCTGGATGCCGTGGGCGAATTGCTCCAGCAGACCATCCTGCGGGCGGAATTGCGCAAGCAGCTCGGCGGCATCCTGGATATCGAGCGCCTGCTGGCCAAGGTCACGCTCGGCACCGCCGGCCCCCGCGATCTGCTGGCGCTCGGGCGATCCATCGAAAAGATCCCTGCGCTCAGGCGTTGCTTCGACACCCAACAGGCGGCTCGTCTGCGGGCGATCCACGGCCGCCTCGACGATCTGGCCGACGTGGCCAATCTCATTCTGGAATCGATCGCCGACGACCCGCCGATGAACATTGCCGACGGCGGCACCATCCGCGCCGGCCACAGTGCCGATCTCGACGATTTGCGCGATCTGAGCCTGAACGGCCGCCAGTACATCGCCCAGATCGAGGCCCGCGAGCGGCAGCGCACCGGGATCCAATCGCTCAAGGTGCGCTTCAACAACGTCTTCGGCTATTACATCGAAATCACGCGCGCTAACCTGCACCTCGCGCCGGCGGACTACGAGCGCAAGCAGACCCTGGCCAACGCCGAGCGCTTTACCACGCCCGAGCTCAAGGACTACGAGCGCAAGGTGCTCGATGCCGAGGAGAAGATCCTCTCGCTCGAGAAGGACCTCTTCGCGGAGATCCGCCGGCGCACGGCCGCCGAAGCGCAGCGCATTCGCGCCGTGGCGGCGGCGGTGGCCGAATTGGATGTGACCGCGGCTCTGGCCCAGGTGGCGGCCGAAAATCGCTACCACCGCCCCGTTTTTTCCGACACCGGCGAGATGCGCATCATGGCCGGCCGCCATCCCGTGATCGAGCGCCTCGCCGACCAGGAAGCCGGGCGCTTCATTCCCAACGATCTCTACCTGAACGATTCCACCGACCTGATCGCCATCATCACCGGACCCAACATGGGCGGCAAAAGCACCTACCTGCGGCAGGCGGCGCTCATCGCGCTCATGGCGCAGACGGGATCCTTCGTGCCCGCGGAATCGGCCAGCCTGCCTGTCATCGACCGCATCTTCACCCGCATCGGCGCCAGCGATAACCTCGCCCGCGGACGCTCCACCTTCATGGTGGAGATGACCGAGACCGCGGTGATCCTCAATACGGCGACCCCGCGCAGTTTTATCGTGCTCGACGAGATCGGCCGCGGCACGGCCACCTACGACGGCCTCGCGCTGGCCTGGGCGGTCGTGGAGCACATTCACACGCGGACGCGCGCCAAAACGCTCTTCGCCACTCACTACCACGAGCTCACGGAACTGGCCGAACAGCTCACCGGCGTGCGCAACCTGATGGTGAGCGTGAAGGAGGCCGGCGATCACATCATCTTTTTGCGAAAGGTCGAGCCGGGCAAGGCCGACCGCAGCTACGGAATCGAAGTGGCGCGCCTGGCGGGACTGCCGCTGAGCGTGATCGAGCGCGCGAGGGACGTGCTCAAGCTGCACGAGCGCACCGAGCATGTGGCCGCCGAGGAGCTGGCCAAACCTCCGGACCAGGGACCGATGCAGATCCAGCTTTTCGAGCCGTTAGGATACGGAATCGCGGAGCGAATCCGTGAGTTGAATGTGGACGAACTCCGCCCGATCGAAGCGTTACAGTTGTTGAACGACCTGCAAAAGGAGCTGAAGCGTTAGTAGGGTAGGCCTCCCGGCCTGCCCCCGCGCCGCAGGCGCGCTCCGGGTTGACTATGCGCATAGCAGGCATCATGAGCGGCACTTCACTCGACGGCATCGACGTAGCCATCGTCGAGATCCGCGGCCGTCGCGTCCGGACCATCGGTTTCACCGAAACTCCCTACTCCGCCTCCGTGCGGGAAGCGATCCTCGCGGTCTCCAATACCGATACCCACACCGCCGCCATCTCGCGCCTGAACTACCAGCTCGCCGAGTTCTACGCGAAAGCCGTGCTCCGCGCCGTCCGCAAGTTTGGCGCCGTCGCGCTGATCGGCTGCCACGGCCAGACCATCTACCACGAAGGCCGTTCGAACACCATGCAGATCGGCGAGCCGGCGGTGCTGGCGGAGCGCACCGGCGTGCCGGTGATCTCGAATTTCCGGGCACGCGACATCGCCGCGGGAGGACAAGGGGCGCCGCTCGTGCCCTACGTCGATTACCTGCTGTTCCGTCATCCGAAGCGCAGCCGCGTTGCCCTGAACATCGGTGGAATCGGCAACGTCACGCTTCTCCCCGCGGGCTGCGCGGCCGAAGAAGTGATCGCTTTCGACACCGGCCCCGGCAACATGGTGATCGACGGCCTGGCACGCGAGGCCGGCCTTCGCTGTGATCTCGGCGGCAAACTCGCCGTTTCGGGAAACGTCAACACTGCCCTGCTGGACGATCTTCTTCGCGATCCCTACTACCGCCGCAAGCCGCCGAAAAGCGCCGGGCGGGAACAGTATGGAGCCGAGTTCATCGCGCGTCTGAAGGCCACCGGTATCCCGCTGCCCGACCTGATCGCGACAGCAACGGTGTTGACCGCCGCGACGATTGCGATCGCGGTGGGGCGCACGGACGAGCTGATCGCCTCGGGAGGCGGTGTACACAACCCGCAAATCATGGCACACCTGGCCGGATTTCTACCGGGTGTGGCAATTTCCAGCTCTACCGACTATGGGATTGATGCCGATGCAAAAGAGGCGATCGCATTCGCCGTGCTGGCTCACGAAACCTGGAAACGGAAAGCGTCCAACCTGCCGTCGGCAACCGGAGCAAGCCGGTCCGTGATCCTCGGGTCGATCACGCCTTAGCGAAACGCGGGTTCCACCGCGGCGGGTGGCGCGACTTCGACCGGCTCTCCGATTCTCATCGATCTCCAGTCGTAAGCGAATTCCTTGCCGCAGTCGAGACAAACCACATACATGCGGTTGGCGCCGGCGTTCGCAGCGTGGGCACCCAGCTTGCGCCCGCGAGTGATCGGGAACGTGGTCCTGCGGTGGGCGCACCCGAAGAAAGTGGCAAACAGCGTCTGAAGCATCGCGAGCCTCCCACAGAATAAGATTCGTTCCCGCGGCCGCTAGTTTCACTATCTTGTAAGGTGTTGTACCAATCAGGACAAACGGTACGCGATGGAACGCGCGATGGCTTCTCCGTGAAAGCGGCCGTTTTCGATAAATATCTCGTTGGTATGCATACCGGCGACGATTACTCCCGCCAGATAGATGCCGGCGCGCTGGCTTTCGAACGTCTCCGGATCGGTGCGCGGGCGCTGTGTTTCGGGCTCCAGCGTAATGCCGGCGGAGTTCAGAAACTCCAGGTCCGGCCGGTAGCCGATCAGCGCGAAAACAAAGTCGTTCTGTAGCGAAATCTCGCCTTCAGGCGTCTCCACGCGGATTGAACTGGGGTATATCCCCTTAACTCGCGAGTTGAAGTAGGCGCGAACTTCGCCCGTCTTGATACGATTTTCGATGTTAGGCCGGATCCAGTATTTGACGCGGTCGGAGATACCCGGACCACGGTGAATCAGGGTTACACGCGCCCCCGTCCAATGTAACTCCAGTGCGGCAATCGCGGCCGAGTTTTTCGCGCCGATCACCGCCACCTCGTGGTTATAGTACGGGTGAGGCTCCTTGTAGTAATGCAGGACTTTATCGAGCTCTTCTCCCGGAACGCCTAGCCTGTTCGGTACGTCATAGTACCCGCTGGCAATCACAATCTTGTGCGCGCGATAAGTCCGATGACATCCCATCCGGTCGCTGGTGAACACTTGAAACGCGTTGTCCTCGCCCTCGATCCGCTCCACCCTCTCGTACTGATGAATATTGAGACGGTAGTGTTCTGCAACCCGCCGGTAATACTTCAGCGCCTCGGTGCGGTTGGGCTTCTCGTTGAGGCTGGTCATCGGGATGTTGCCGATCTCGAGCAGCTCCGGTGTGGTGAAGAACGTCATGTGCGTGGGGTAGTGGTAAATCGAGTTGACCACGCACCCCTTCTCGATCAGGACAGTCTTCACACCGCGCTTCTGGAGCTCGATTCCACAGGAAAGACCTGTCGGTCCGGCGCCGATCACCAGCGCGTCAAACGCTTCGGTCACAGCTTGCTCTCGACCTCTCTGTAGACGGCGTCCAGCGCGGCGTCGAGCCCCGAAGGATCCTTGCCGCCCGCCTCGGCCATGTCGGGCCTGCCGCCGCCTTTGCCTCCCACTGCCTGTGCCACGGCGCCGGCCAGCTTGCCCGCGTGCACCTTGGCCGTCAGGTCTTTAGTCACGGCGGCGACGATCGAGACATTGGCGTCTTGCACCGAAGCCAGCACCACTACCGCCGATTGCCACTTGTTACGCAGCGAATCCGCCAGCGCGCGCATCTGGGCGCGGTCCATGCCCTCCACGCGCGAGGCCAGCACACGGGCTCCGTTCACCGGGCGGGCCTGCGATTCGAGCGCTCCCGCGGCGGAATGCGCCAGCTTGCCCTTCAACTGTTCCACCTGCTTTTCGAGCGCGCGCTGGTGGGCAATCAGTTTTTCGACATGGTCGATCAGCTCCGGCTCGCCGGCTTTGACGATATCGGCGACGCGGCGCAGCGAGTCCGTCGATTCCTGGTACTGGCGCAGCGCGCCCTCGCCGGTGACGGCTTCGATCCGCCGCACTCCGGCGGAAATGCTGCCTTCATAAACCACCTTGCAGACCCCGATGTCGCCCGTGCGGCCCACGTGGGTTCCGCCGCAAAGCTCGCGGCTGAAACCGGGCACAGTGACCACGCGCACCTGCTCGCCGTACTTCTCGCCGAACAGCGCCATGGCGCCCGTCGCGATGGCCTGGTCCAGCGGCAGAATATCGGTGTTGACTTCGATGTTCTTGAGGATCTCGGCATTCATCAGCCGCTCGACCTCTTCGATCTCGGCGCGGTCCATGGCCGCGTAGTGAGTGAAATCGAAGCGCAGGCGGCCGGGATCGACCACGCTGCCGGCCTGCTTGACGTGCGTGCCCAGCACCTGGCGCAGCGCGGCGTGCAATAGGTGCGTCGCGGTGTGATTGCGCCGCGTGGCGGCGCGCAAGGGCGCGGCGACTTCGGCGCGCAACGTGTCGCCTGCCGAAATGGCAGCGTGCGTGAAAATGCGGTGCACCGTCAAGCCGGGCACTCCCGGGAAAGCCGTCTCCACGTCGGCCACCTTGTCCCCCGCGGCGTTGTACAGCTCGCCGTGATCGCCCACCTGGCCGCCGGCTTCCGCATAGAACGGCGTGCGGTCGAAAACCAGCTCAGCCTTGACGCCGGCAGGGACCTCGTCCACCAGCTCACGGTCGCGAATCAGGCCGATCACGCGGGATTCCGATTCCAGGTCGGCATAGCCCAGGAATTTGGTCTTGCCCTGCTCCAGCAGCTTCTGGTAAGCGGGAACCACGGAGCCTTTTTCGGCGCCCTTCCAACTCGCCCGGGCGCGCTCGCGCTGCTGCTCCATTTCGACGTCGAAGCCGGCGCGGTCGATCGCCAGGCCGTGCTCGCGGGCCATGTCCTCCTGCTCGTCGAGCGCCAGCCCGTAGGTATCGTAGAGCTTGAACGAGATGGCGCCCGGGATGGTGTTGCCCTGAATCGTCTTGATGGCGTCGTTGAAAACCCTCTCGGCCACCAGGAACGTCGTGGCGTAGCGGTGCTCTTCGTCTTTCACCACGCGGGCCACCCGCTGGATGCTCTCCATCATTTCGGGATACGCGGGCTTCATCCAGTCGGCGACGAAACCGGTGAGTTGATACAGGAACGGGTCGCTCACGCCGATCATGCGCACGTTGCGCATGGCCCGCCGCATGATCTTGCGCAGCACGTACCCCCGGCCTTCGTTGGAGGGCAGCACGCCGTCGTGCACCAGGAACGCCGTCGCCCGCGCGTGATCGGCGGCGATGCGCAGGGCGGTGTCGACCCGCGCATCGGCGCCCGGCGTGACGCCGAACCGCTCGGCGGCAAAGTCGATGATCGGCCGGATGAGGTCGGTGTCGTAATTGGAGATTTTGCCCTGGAGCACGGCGGCGGTGCGCTCCAGGCCCAGACCGGTGTCGATCGACGGGCGCGGCAGCGGCGTGAGCTTGCCGCTCGCATCGCGATCGAACTGCATGAACACGAGATTCCATATCTCGACGTAGCGGCCGCCGCAATCGCTCGGGAAGACTTCGCCCTCGCAGCCAGGTTCGCTGGCTTCGGGACCCAGGTCGTAGTGAATCTCCGAACACGGACCGCACGGACCCGTATCGCCCATCTGCCAGAAGTTATCCTTCTCATCCAGGCGGAAAATGCGGCTTTTGGGTACGCCCGCCACCCTCTGCCACAGCTCCTCGGCCTCGTCGTCCTCGCGGAAAACGGTCACGTACAAGCGGTCTTTGGAGAGGCCGTATTCCCGGGTGACCAGATCCCAGGCAAACTCGATCGCGTCGGCCTTGAAGTAGTCGCCGAAGGAGAAGTTGCCCAGCATTTCGAAAAAAGTGTGATGCCGGCGCGTGTAGCCGACGTTTTCCAGATCGTTGTGCTTGCCCCCGGCGCGGACGCATTTCTGCGAAGTGGTGGCGCGCGCGTAGTCGCGTTTTTCCAGTCCGAGGAAGACGTCCTTGAACTGGTTCATGCCGGCGTTGGTGAACAGCAGCGTCGGATCGTTCGCGGGGACAAGCGAAGAGCTGCGGACAATGCGGTGTCCGCGGGCGGCAAAGAAATCGAGAAAACGTTGTCTGGTTTCGTGTCCTGTCACGGGGATCCTCGGCTGGGGAGTGGACTAAATACAATTGTAGCGGAGACGAGCGCGGCAAATCACTGCAACGCGCCGCCGCTACTCGTGACGCAGCGCGGAAATCGGATTGAGCTTCGCCGCCCGACGCGCCGGAAGCAGGCAGGCCGCGAGCGCGGCGCCGCAGAGCAGCGCAATCACTCCGGTAAGCGCGGCGGCATCGGTCGCGGGAACGTCGAAGACTTCGCTGCGCAGCACGCGCGCCAGGGCCAGGCTGCCGGCAATGCCCATGGCAAGGCCGGTGAGCACCAGCCTCGCTCCCATCGACACGATCAGGCCGAGCACATTGCCCTGGCTGGCCCCGAGGGCCATGCGGATGCCGATTTCGTGCGTGCGGCGCGCCACCGCGTACGAGAGCATGCTGTAAATGCCCACCGCCGCCAGCGCCAGCCCGAGCATCCCGAAGAACGTGAATAACGCCATGTTGAAGCGGGGCTGCACAATCTCCGAGCCGAGCACTTCCTCGAGCGTCAGCGGTCGTGTGACGGGCTGGTCCTTGTCGAGTTCGCCGACACGCACGCGCAGCGCGTTGAGCAGCAGCATCGGCGGGCCCTGCGTACGCAGCGCGAGCGTCCGGCCCGGCGGCGCCACCAGCGTGTAGGGAAGGTAGGCACCGGGCACGGGTGGATTTCGCAGCCCCGCGTTTCGCGTGTCCGCGAGGATGCCGACTACCGTGACCACGGGCACGCTGGACTTGGGAACCAGCAGTGCGCCGGGCGGTTTTTCCAGCAGGTCGATACGCACCCGCGCGCCGATCGGGCTGGTGCCGGCCGGCCACAGTTTGCCCGCGGTCTCGTTGATCAGCGCCACGGGCACGGCATGGGCAACCTCGGCCGGCGTGATCAGGCGGCCGGCGCGCAGCGCGATTCCCATCGTCCGCGGATAGTCCGGGCTCATCAGGCTGAGCATCATAGTTTGCGACTCGGCTTTCGGCTGGCCTTCGATCGTATAGCCCGATCGTGGCCCGCCGAACGGCAGCCCGCCATCGCTGATGGCCGCGGACTGCACCCCGGGCAGTTCCGCGGCGGCTGCCAGAACCCGCCCGGCAAAGCCGTTGCGCTGTTCGTAGGTAGCGTACCGCTTGGGCGCGAGTTGCAGGCCCACCATCAGGACATGCTCGGAGTGGAAGCCGGCATCGAGCCCCTGCACGTGCTGGAACCCGCGGATGGCCAGGCTCGCGCCCATCAGCAGCACCACGGAGAGCGCGATCTCGGCCACCACCAGCACCTGGCGCGTGTGGCTGCCGCTTCCGCTGCCCGATGACGTCCGGCCGGCGTCCTTCAAGGCGTCCACCAGGTCGGGCCGCGAGCATTTGAGCGCGGGCGCCAGGCCAAACACAATCCCGGTGGCCACCGAAACGCCCGCCGAAAACAGAAGCACCCAGGTGTTCACGGTGATGCGCGCCTCGTTGGGCAAATAGTACGCGGGAATCAGCAGGATGATCGCGCGCGTAATTCCGAACCCGAGGAGCACCCCGGCGATGCCGCCAGCCGCCGAAAGCACGACGCTTTCAGTGAGCAATTGGCGGAGCAGGCGCGCGCGGCCGGCGCCGACGGACATGCGCACCGCGATCTCGTGGGCGCGCGCGGTGCCGCGCGCGAGCTGAAGGTTGGCGACGTTGGCGCACGCAATCAGCAGCAGGAATCCGACGGCGCCGAACAGCAGCCGGAGGCTTGCCTTCATGCTGCTCGAGACCGCGGTAATGTCCAGATAATTCTGCAGCGAGGTGGTGAATCCGGCCTTGGGAAAGTCGTCGGGGCGGTCGTGCGCCAGGCGCAGGTGGAGCCCCTGGAGTTGCGCTTCCCCCACCTGCGGCGTCACGCCCGGCTTCAGCCGCATGATCGCGGCGGCCATGCGCCGGTCGCGAGGATCTTCCGGAAGAGCCAGCCAGCCGCCCTCGTCGGTCCACCACCCGAACCGCGGCGGCATCACCCCGATCACCGTGAAAGGCTGCTCGTTGAGCAGCAGAGTCTTGCCCACGCAGGCCGGGCTGCCGTCGAAGAGGCGCTGCCAGGCCTTGTAGCTGAGGACGACGACGGGCTCGGCCTGGCCGTCGGGCTTGATATCGGAAGGCAAAATGGTGCGCCCCAGGACCGGCGGCACGCCGAGGAATTGAAACCCATTCGCCGTGACGGAAACGGATTGAAAGCTCTCGGGCGGGCGATCGCCGGTGAGCAGCCGGATTTCGGGCAGGGTAGCCATGGTCTCGGCAAAAGCAGGGAGTTTCCTGATCTCCACGTAATCGCGCACCTGGTGCATGGAGAAGCCGCTCTGCTGCGGACGCTTCACGTCGCGAATCAGCGGCGCCCAGATTTCGCCGGGACGGGCGTAGGGATACGGCGACACGAGCACGCCGTAAACCACGCTGAAAATCGCCGTAGTGGCCCCGATCCCGAGCGCCAGCGACAGGACGGCGACAGTCGTGAAGCCCGGCGTCTTCCGCAGCACGCGCGCCCCGTACCGCACGTCCTGCCAGAGCGTTTCGATGAGTCCGAAAATGTTCATGCACCGATCCTCGCCCCGGATCAGCGCTGCGCCTCGATGGTCTCGCGCGAGACCGATACCAGCGAGCAGCCGAACGGCAGACCCTGATACTCGGCCTTCCGGGTCACGATTCTTAGACGCTGCACCCGCCGCTCGGTGACGTCGAAATCCGCGAACCCGGCGAGCTGCGACGAGGCGGCCTCGTTGGACGGGCGTCCCGGGTAGAACGAGTGGATCAGCCGCACCTGCGCATCGATGCGCGCGCGCCCGAGCGAGCCTTCCAGCGCCACCAGGGTCAGGCGGAAGTCGGCCAGTTCCACGCGGCTGCGATTGGCCGCGTGCGTCTCCTCGGTCTGCGGATAGATCCACTCGGCCAGCTTGACCGCGACCGGCTGCGGAATCTGCCACGTGGCATGCAGCGCCGTGCCCGCCGGCGGCAGGATCCGGTCCCACTCCTCGCGGCTCAGCACCAGCCAGTTCTCCGACGGAAACTCGTTCCACGTCTTGTTGTCGGTCAGCTTGCGGGCGACCAGGTGAATGGCGGGCGCTCCGGGCTCGACCCGCGGCGGCGCCGATTGCGGGTGCGGAGCGAACGCCGGCGCGCCCGGCGACGTCTGCAAGCGATCCACGATGCCGCTCAAAAACGCCAGGTGTTTCCCGCTGTCCAGCGCGCTGCCGATATCCAGTCCGCCGATGGCGGCGCGATCCGGACCGATCACGTACACGTGTACGTCTCCGATTCCCATCTTCTTGTCCGCGAATTCGCCGATGATGCGTGCCCGCTCGCCCGAGGGGTCGGCGGCTTCGTTAGCCAAGGTCACCGGCACAAAGTACCGGTTCAGCAAGTCGATCGCCTTGGTGTCGGAGAGCGGACCCGCCCTCATCCCGAAGGCCCCGCCTCAACAGCGGCCGGTATCGATCTTTCCGTCGTAGGTAAACAGATACACCGGCCGGTGAGATTTCGCAGCCGCGGCTTCAGCCGACGCCAGGTCCGGCGCCCAGCCGATTTCGTCGAAGCGCCTCTCGGCGCGTGTGGGTTGCAGCTTGCGAACCTCGCGTTCGACGGAGCTGACCAGCGAGTCGTCCTTGAGCCAGTCCTCCGCGGCGGTCAGAAGAACGCCGGTAGCGGCTATTGCGGCCAGATAGCGCATCCCAATTTCCCTCTGCTGCCAGTATAGCGATGAGCCGCCGGTGTGCGCTCTGTCCATTTGTTATCGTTCGCTCAGAGAAGCAATTCTCAGGTAGCATCCATGACCGTCACCGTGAAAACCAAGGCCGTCCTGACTGTACCGCCGCAGGTACGCCGTCGCGCGGGCGCGCGATCGAAGCACTGAAGGACGCGCCAGGGAATGTGCAGCGTGCCTTTGAAAAGCAGCTTCGGTTCCTCGCTTTCAACCTCCTGCACCCGTCGCTGCGCGCCAAGAAATACGATGAAGTCAAGGACCTGTGGCAGGCCCGCGTCAACAAGGGTTGGCGTTTTTATTTCACCATCGTGGACGACACCTATCACGTTGAAG
>DATJYJ010000615.1:0-4632 GCA_035578025.1 Verrucomicrobiia bacterium | reverse complement strand
TTTGGTCTGGCGCGGGCGGGCCTCGATGCGCCAGCACGCGGCGCCGTCGATGGGGTCCTCGCCGAGCAGGCGGAACTCGTATTGATCCACGTCGCGCTCTTCGAGATCTTCGAAGCTGAAATCGGTGCCGAAGAAGCGCGTCGAGCGGTCCTGCAGCGCGATGCGGCGGTCGCGGCCGATGGCGGGCGTCCACATCCACTGATCGCTGGCCCGGTCCGGGTGATTGATGATGAGCAACGCGACGCCTTTGACTTCGGCGGGTGCGGTGAAGCGGATCACGGCTTTGCTGTTGCCGTAGGAGCCGAGGCGCATCGACTGCCACGACTTGCTGGAGGTCTTGCCGTCGGCGGCGATGACTTCGAGAACGCCTTCGTAGCGCTGGGAGTTGGCGCGCCCGCGGCGCTGCGATTCCTCGACGATCTGCCGGGCATCCTGCGCGTACAGGCTCGCGCAAACCAGCAGGAGAACGCTTCTACTCATATTCCAGCGCCTCCACCAGGGAACTACGCACGGCGTTTTCGGCGGGCAGGATTGCCGACGCGAAGGCCGAGCCCAGGATGATGGGAATCAGCAGGGTAGCGATGCCCACGGGAAAGCGATAGGAGAGCGGGATTCCGGTAAGATCGTGCTGGATCACCTGCAACTCGTAGTACAGGTTGATGGCGCCGACGGCGACGCCGAGGATCAGCCCGATGGCGCCGATGGCCGCGGCTTCCATCCAGACGGTGCCACGGATCTGGTTGCGCAGGCCGCCCACGGCGCGCAGAACGCCGAGTTCGCGGCGGCGGTCGGAGATGGAGACGGTCAGGGTGTTCACGATGCCCAGGATGGCCACCAGCATGGCGACGATCACCTGAAGGTAGGTGAGGCCGAACCACTGGTTCATCACGTTGCCGACGTACTGGCGGATCTCGCGGTTGGAGAGCACGAACATGTGGCGCCGCGGACCCAGATGGTTGACGATGGCGGCACGCGCGTCGTTCAGGGAGACGCCGGGGTGCAGGTAGACACGGAAGACGTCCACGCTGTCGTCCTTGAAGGCGCGGATGTACAGCGAGCGGTCCATGATGATGGTGCCCATCTGGTTGCTCAGATCGCGGATGACGCCTACCACCGGGAGACGCAGCGTTTCACCGGGTGCGGGAAGCTCGACCGTGTCGCCCAGGCGCAGTCTGGTGAGCGCGGCGAGATTCTCGGAGAGGATCACGCCTTTGCCTTCGGCGGTGAGGCGGTTCATCTCGTTTTCGTCGCCGGCCACCATGTGGCGCTTCACGCGGCCGGCGATTTTGGCGATCTCCGCCGAGACCAGCATCACCGGGAGATCGTGGAATCGGATGCGCGGCATGCGAACGGCCTGGACCTCCGCCACGCCGGGGACGCTTTCCACCTCCTGCTGCATGGATGCCGGAAAGTGCGCACCCTGGGAAGCGATGTTCTGCGTGGTAGAGAGGAACAGGTCGGGATTGAGGGTGTTGTTCATCCATTCGTCGATGGAATCGAAGCTGCCGCGCGCCACGCCTGCCTGGCCGACGACCAGCGCCAGCGAGAGCATGAGGGCGGCCACGGTGGCCGACGTGCGCCGCGGCGCCTGGATCAGGCTGTCCGCGGCGAGCGCGCCCTCGACAGGACGCAGCCAGCGCATCGGACGGCGGAGCAGGCGGGCGAGCTCGAGCGAGAGAAAGGGGGTCATCAGCAGGCCGGCGATCACCAGCAGGAAATAGCCGCCGAGGAACACCGGCCGGTTCTCGCCGAAGGGCAGGGTGGCGAGCGCAAGCGCGGCAGCGACAATGGCGAGCGCGCGGCGCAGGCGGTTTTCGCCTGCGCTCAGCACCTGGTAGCGGCCCTTTTGCAAGGCCTGGATGGGCTCGACGCGGGCGGCGTTGCGCGCCGGAATCAGCGCCGCCACCATGCTGGTGGCGATCCCCATGGCGATGGCGGCGGCGAGGAACCACGGCTCGATGACCACATCCTGCACGTTCTGCGCAACGCCGAACATGGATTCCATCATGCCGGCGGTGAGGGTGGAGAGGCTGCGTGAGAAAGCCAGCCCGACCGCCGCGCCGGCTGCCGACCCGACGAGGCCGGCGATAGCGCTCTCGCACAGGAACAGCGCGCGGACCTGGCCGCGCGTGGCTCCCAAAGCGCGCAGGATGCCGATCTCCGGGCGGCGCTGCGTGACCGCGATGGCGAAGGAATTGTAGATGATGAACATCCCGATGAAGAGCGCGAACATGCTGGAGACGTTCACCGCGAACGTGTAGACGCCGAGCAGCGATTCGAACTGCTGGCCGCGGCCGGAGGGCGGCTCGATGGTGAATCCGGGGCCGAGCGCGCCGCGCAGCGCGGCCTCGCCCCGATCCAGCGTGACTCCTTCGGCGAGTCCGATATCGATGCGGTCGAAGTGCCGCCCGCGGCCGAACAGAGCCTGGGCGGCGTAGATGTCCATGATGCCGAGGTTGCCGCCGAAAGCCTGCGCCATGCCGCCGGCCTTGAGAATGCCGCGCACGGTGAACTGCTTGCGGCCCTGCATGGTGTCGAAGGCGACCTTGCCGCCGACGGCAATGTGATTCCGCGCCGCGAACTCGCTGGTGAGGATGATCGAATCGGGCTGTGCCAGGAAGATGAGCGGGTCGTCGATGACGTCCTGCTCGGCGTTGTCGAAATCGTAATCGCGCAGGCTGCGGTCGCCGGTCATATCGACGGCGAGAATGAGCAGCTTGCCCTGGCCGGCCAGCCCGGGGTCGGCTTCGGTTTCGATGATGGGCGCGGCAGCGCGGACCTCGCGGAGAGACTGCACCTTCTCGAGCACTTCCTCGGGGAAGCCGGCATCGCCGGCGGAAACCTGGAGCTGCGCCTTGCCGGCGATGCGCTCCACGGTATCGTTGAATGCCTGTAGCACCGACTTATTAGCGGTGTGCATGCCCACCAGCAGGGCCACGCCGAGCACGATGCCGCCGGTGGTGAGCACGCTGCGCAGCAGGTGCTTGCGCACGTAGGGCCAGGTGATGAGCCGCAGGAGCATCATCGGCGGATGTCTCCGGCGATGCGGGCGTCGCGCAGGGTGACGGTGCGCGCGCAGCTTTCGGCGACGCTGAGATCGTGGGTGACGATCAGGACGGTTGCGCCGAGCTGCTGGTGCAGGTTGCGGATGAGCCCGAGAATCTCGGCGCCGGTGTGCGTATCGAGATTGCCGGTGGGCTCGTCGGCGAGCAGGACGGGGGGCCGGAAGGCCAGAGCGCGGGCAATGGCCACGCGCTGGCGCTCGCCGCCGGAGAGCTCGTCGGGCAGGTGGTCGACGCGGGCGCCGAGCTGCACCAGCTCGAGAAGCTCGCGGGCGCGCGTCTCGATATCGCGGCGCGGGAGACCTTTCAGGTGCAGCGGAAGAGCCACGTTTTCCAGGCAGGTGAGCGAGGGCAGCAGGTTGAAGAACTGGAAGATGAATCCGATCTTGTCGCGACGGAGGCGGGTGAGGTCGTCGTCGGAGAGCGTGGCGACGGGCTGGCCGTCGATGCGGATTTCGCCGGCGGAAGGACGGTCGAGGCCGCCGATCAGGTTCAATAGAGTGGACTTGCCGGAGCCGGATGGTCCGACAATGGAAACCATTTCGCCGCGAGCGATTTCGAGATCGACCGAATCCAGCGCGATCACGCGGCGCTTTCCGTTGTAATGCTTTGAGACCCCGTTAAGCGAGATCATCCATCTATAAGTGATGATAGCGTGGGGCGCCAAGATTCCGGAGAAAGAAGCATCTAGGCCACCGGATTCCTCAGCACTCCGGCCTGCTCCAGCGCCACCTCGACCACATCGCCGGGCGACATCTTCCGGGTGTTGCCCGGCGTTCCCGTGTAAATGATGTCGCCGGGCAGCAGCGTGACCCAGCCACTGACCCAGCTCAAAATCGCCGGCACATCGAAGATCAAGTCGCTGGTGTACTGCTTCTGGACCACTTCGCCGTTGATCCGTGTTTCGAGGAGCAGCTTGCCGTAATCCACGCCTGCCAGAATCGCCGGCCCGAGTGGCGCGAACGTATCGGACCCTTTCGCCCGCCACCACTGGAGATCTTTCTTCTCCCCGTGCTGCCAGTTGCGGTCGCTGACGTCGTTGCCCGCGGTCACGCCGAACACCGCCTCACGCGCTTCGTCCGGCCCCGCGTTCCGCAGTTTCCTGCCTACCACCACGACCATCTCGCCTTCGGAATGCACGTCGCTCGCATCGCGCGGGATCACAATCGGGTCGCCGGGATTTTGCAGCGCCGAGGTGGGCTTGTAGAACATCTCCGGGTGCGGCGGCTGCGGCCGATTCCCCAGGTGGCTCTTGTAATTCAGCCCGACCGCGAGGATCTTCCCCGGCTGCACCGGGTAGAGCAGCTTGACCTCCGAAATCCTGTGAGTGGCACCCGTGGGAGCGTGTGAGTCGAAGAGCCCGCCCTCGATCTCACGAACAACATCCCCGTCGAGAATTCCGTAAGCCGTAGCTGTACCGATCGAATAGCGAATGAATTTAGTCATAGTGTCGGAAGTTGGGTGGACCGTCGCATTTCGCGGTCCGCCCACGGCACGCAGCGCCGCTAGTGCGGGATGTCCCCGTGCGGCTTCTTCTGCGTGATCTCCTCGTAGGTCTCTTTCACCTGCG
>DATJYJ010000614.1:0-10645 GCA_035578025.1 Verrucomicrobiia bacterium | reverse complement strand
CAGCAGGCGGTGAGTGCGTGGCAGCAGCTTGCCGATTTCTATTCGGCGCAGGGACAGTACGACCAGGCGATCTCCGCCACGCAGCAGGCTATCGCCGCGGCCCGTGCGTCGGGCGCGAACGATATTTGGCCGCGGCAGACTTTGATCTCGATCCTCCAACAGGCAGGCCGGACCGGGCAGATCGATGAGGTATACCAGGGCATGCTGGCTACGGCCGGAAACACTCAGGACGGGAACCAGTTTCAAGTGCTGTTGAATTACGCCAACTATCTTGCCGGGGCCAAACGCGGCGCTGAGGCCGAGACGCTCCTTGCGGACTACCGGAAAGATCATCCCGACCTCCCGGAGGGCCAGGATTGGAGCCTTCTGAATGCTCTCTCCTATGCGGCAGGGTCGTCAGGCGACGAAAAGCGGGCAAAGGCATATCGCGAGCAGGCCGCCACGAAACAGCCTGGCCCCAAGGTGGCTCCCATTGGAAGCGAGATCGCGCCGGACTTTCAGAAGGCGCAGTCCATGGCGCAGGAGGGCAAAACCGGCGAGGCGCTCGCCCTCGCGCTACAGGCGATCGGGAAGGCCCCGAACGCGCCGGACCGGGAGCAGGTGGCCTGGCTTGCGCCGTCGCTTGCCGGCATTCTGGAACAAAAGAAAGCTACTGGCGCGGTACAGATTTATGGGCGGCTCTTCGCCGTGCTCGAAGACTGGGCGGCGGACACGCAGCAGCCGCTCCTGAGCGCGACCGAGAATTACCTGCATTTACTGATTTCACAGCGCGAGCCTTGGGCGGAGGTGCCTGTCGCACTCGATCACTTCCGCGGTCTCCTGATCGCTGCGCACGGAGCCGACTCGGCGCCTCAAAAGAACGCCTTGCAGATGACCATCGAGTTCGCATATGCGCGCAACGCGCCGGAAACCGCGCTTCAGACCGCGATGGAAACCGTGATGCTGGAAGAGTCGCTCAGCGGAACCGCCAGCGAGGCCTACCTTGGCGAATTGCGTACGCTTGCCGAGTGCCAGCTCCGTGCCGGCCAGCCGGAGGCGTCGGCCGACACTTACCTGAAACGGGTTGCCATCGCCGATGCAGGCTATGCCGCCGGAGAGATGATCCGCGGATACGCCCGAACCGATGCCGGCCAGGCCCTGGCCCGCCAGGGACAGTTCGACGAGGCCGAGCGGCTGGCCGCCGAGGCGGTCGAGCTGTCGAAGAACTGGCCTCACCAATCGTCCTTCTTTGTTCAGCAGCAGGAAACCATCCGCAAGATGCGGTTGGCGCGCGCTTCACGGTAAACTCGTGATGTCTCCCCCAACCCTGGGGGGCGCATGAAACGTGTCTATCTGAGCCTCGGTTCCAACCTCGGCGACCGTGAAGCCAACCTGTCTGCCGCACTCGACCGCGTGAAGCCGGTCCGCGTGTCCCCCGTCTATGAAACCGAGCCCGTGGATTACAAGGCTCAGGCGTGGTTTCTGAATCTCGTTGCCGAAGTCGAGACCGGCCTCTTTCCGCGGCAATTGCTGGCGCAGACGCGCCGCATCGAGCGCGAATTGGGCCGCGTGCGCACTCTGCCCAAGGGGCCGCGCACCATTGACATCGACATTCTGCTGTTTGGCGCCGCGGTCATGCGCACCCCGGAATTGGAGATTCCCCATCCACGCATGGCGGAGCGCCGCTTCGTTCTGCAGCCGCTGGCCGATCTGGCGCCGGACCTGCGCCATCCGGTGACGCATCGCAGCGTGCGCGAGATGCTCGCGGGTCTGGCTGATACAGTAGTAGTTCGACCGTGGAAGAGATCTACGCAGCCCTGAAGAAATATTGGGGCTACGATACATTTCGCCCCATGCAGGAGCGCATCATCCTGAGCCTGATGGGCGGCCACGATGTGGCGGTGGTGATGCCCACCGGGGGCGGCAAATCCCTGTGCTACCAACTGCCGGCGCTGGCTTCAGGCAAGACCGTGGTGGTGGTCTCGCCCCTGATCGCGCTTATGCAGGACCAGGTCGCGCAACTCGGAGACATGGGCATTCCGGCGGCCGTGCTCAACAGCTCGCAGCCGGCCGAAGACCAGCGCAAAGTGATGCGCGCCGCTGCACAGGGAGCGTTCCGGCTGCTATACCTCTCTCCCGAGCGCCTCGCGCGCCAGGACACGGTGGCGTGGCTGCAGCAGGTTTCCCTGGCCTTCTTCGCTATCGATGAAGCGCACTGCATCTCCGAATGGGGCCACGAATTCCGCCCCGAGTACCGCCAACTGAATTCGCTGCGCGAAAATTTCCCCGAGCAGGCGATCGCCGCCTTTACGGCCAGTGCCACGCGCCGCGTGCGCCATGACATTCTGCACCAGCTCCGTTTGCACGATCCGCACAAGTACATCGCCAGCTTCCACCGCGCCAATCTACGATATGTGACACGGCATTGCGACAAGGAGTCGCATCCAAGACTGCTGCTCGCCGCCATGCGGGCCTACGAAGGCCAAAGCGTGATCGTATACGCGCCGACCATCGCCTCGGTGGAGGAGACCGTGGATTTCCTGGGCGAGCGCGGCATCGAAGCGATTCCGTATCACGGCCAGATGGAGACCGCCACACGGCGCCGCAACCAGGAGCGGTGGATGAACGACGAGGTCCGCGTGCTGGTCGGGACTATCGCGTTCGGCCTTGGCATCAACAAGCCGGCGGTGCGCGCGGTGATCCACACCTCCCTTCCGAAATCGATCGAACAGTATTACCAGGAGGCGGGCCGCGCCGGCCGGGACGGAGAGCCGGCGGATTGCGTCCTGTTGTGGCGCAAGAAGGACACGGCTCTGCTGGCCTACTTCATCAAGCAGCTTCAGGATCCCGACGAGGCACGGCGCTCCTGGCAGCGCTACCGGGAAGTGACGGGCTTCGTCGAGCAGGATCGCTGCCGGCACCTGCAGATCTGCAATCACTTTGGCCAGATCACCAAGTGGCAGCGGTGCGAAATGTGCGACGTTTGCGGCAATGTGCCGGAGTGGCTGAACGCCCCGCTGGAATCTCTCACCGTGAAGAAGAAGAGAACGCCCCGGCCAGAACCGGCCGCCACCCCGCCGCCCCAGCGGACCGAGCCCAGGCTCGCTCCGCCGCCCGCGGACACCAGCCTGCTGGATCTCTTCAAGGAATGGCGGCGCCGCACCGCTCAGCGTGCCGCCGTGCCCGCATATGTAGTGCTCAGCGACGCGGCCCTGGAAGATCTGTGCCGCAAGCGACCTTCGAACCTTCGTGAACTGCTCGGCGTAACCGGCATCGGTGAGCGAAAGGCGGAATTGTACGGCAGCGAGATCTTTTCCGTGTTCGAAGCCTGGCGCAAGGGAACACGTGCCGAGCAGCGCGTCCGTCCGTCGGAATCGCCAGCCGACGAAACGATCCGCCTTCTGGACGAAGGCCGGACATTCCAGGACATCGCGCAGATCCGCGGGCGCCAACTATCGACCGTCGTCACGATGGTCGCGGAGTTGATCGAGAAGGGCCGCCTCGCCTATCGCCGCGAATGGGTTGGTGACGAGGCTCACCGGAAGATCGAAGAGGCGATCGGCAGGCTGGGACTCCAAGCCCTGAAACCACTCAAGGAAGGGCTGCCTCAGGAGATCACGTATGAGCAGATCCGCCTGGTCGTGGCGTATTACCGGAAACAGGATGGATCCAGAGAAGATCCGGCGGCCGCTTCTCTCAGATAAACATCTCTTCGTCCTGCGTGGCCTCGTCCACGCTGGACCTGCGCTGGCCCCGGACCAGCGTCGATACCGCGGCCGAGATTCCCGCCGCAATGCCGTTGACTTCCTTCACCGGCCGCATCATGGCGCGCTTCATCGCGCCCGACACGTGCTCCACCTGCTCGACGGTGCTGTCGACTGCATTGTCGATCTTCTGGAGGCGGTCGCGAGCGCGGTCCGCCGCTTCGTGCAGGACTTCGCCAACATGCTCGACCTGCTCACGGCCGGTCCGAACCAGCCTGGCGGTCTCGTTCGAGATCTGGGCGATCCTGGGACGCGTCTCGTCCACGGTCCGCGTCGCGCTCGAAATCAGCGCCGACCCGCGCTCCGCCATCGCTCCGATCTTGTCGGCCATGGGACCGATCCGTTCCAGCGCCGGCTCGGCCTTGTCGAACATCGGACCAATGCGGCGAATGATCGTTCCCATTTCGTTCAGAATCGGACCGGCGTGATCCAGCATGGGTGCCGTGCGCTGGATCACGGGTTCGATTCCATCCAGAAACTTCGCCGTCTTCTGCTCCATCTTTCGGGATCCGCGGTAAATGGCGAACACGATCCCGGCCTGTACCACGAACGCGAGCGCCGCGAGCACGACGGCTGCCGTCACCACGATCCGAAAGACTTCCTCAGACATTCTGCTACCCGGTTTAGCTGACCGCGTCGCGATAGGCCTGCTTGCCGGCTTCCATCGCGTCGTTCAGATTTTCCTTCTGGCGGCCGAGCACGTCCTTGCCTTTGTCGACCCAGGTCGAGGCGGTCTCTTTGAACTCCGTGCCGCGCTGCTTGATGTAATCGGAGCCTTCTCCAGCCTTATTCTTAATATATTCGCGCGTTTCCTGACCCGACTTGGGTGCGAATAGCATGCCGATTCCGACGCCGACGCCCAGCCCGAGTAGGAATGCGGAAAGCCCGTTCTTGTCCATGTTATCTCCTTCGGCTTCAGCCAACTTCAGTATAACCCGCAGGAATCGGGCCGCCACCGGCCCCCATTCGCGAATGTGGTGCGCAGGACACGCTTGAGGCGCTATACTCCCGGTGGAACGCGCCGATATGGACGAACGCAAACCGCGAGTACTGGATCGGGAAGGCTTGTGGACCTACGCGCTCCGGGCCCTCGGCGCCCGCGCACACGCCGCCGGAGAACTGCGCGAAAAGTTACGCAGGAGGGCCGCAAATCCGAAGGATATCGAAAATGTCCTGGACCGGCTGAAAGACATCGGATACCTGGACGACCGTCGATTTGCCGAAGGCTTCGCGTCGGCACGCCTCTCCAACGAGCGGTTCGGGCGTAGGCGCGTCCTGCAGGACCTGCGCGGACGGCGCGTGCCGCCTGCGCTTGCGGAGAAGACCGTCGGCGAGGTGTACCGGGACGTGGACGAGTCCGCGCTCATCGAGGAGTGGATCCGCCGCAGATACCGTCTGGCTCCGCGCGAAGGCTTGTTTCAGGAAGACAAAGACGTAGCATCCGCATACCGCCGTCTGCTGCGGGCCGGGTTTCGCACCGGCGAGATTCTGCGTGTCCTGAAGCGGTTCGCCCGCAATCCGGAGCTGCTCGATTCCTTTGAGCCTCCGCCCGATGGTCAGGAGGAGTAGGTTCGCGCAAACGCGAATTCTTCTACTACCTGCCCGCCGATGAGATGCTCCTGAATAATTCGCTCCAGCACCTCCGGCGTTGCGGCGCAGTACCACACGCCTTCGGGGTAGACCACCGCAATGGGACCGCCTTCGCAGATCCGGAAGCAGTTCACCTTCGTGCGATACACCCGGTCCAGCAAGCCAAGCTCTGCGAGCCGGCGCTTGAGATACTCCCAGGCTTCGAGTCCGGCCTCTTTCGTGCAGCACTTGGGCTTGGTCTGGTCGGCACAGAGAAAGACGTGGCGGCGAATGGAGGGTACGCCGAGGCCGCCGGCGATCTGCGCGAGGCGTTCGCGATCGGGCACGGTCAACCCACCACCGCGGTCGGGTTCAGAAGCTCGCCAATCTCCGGTACGCGGATGCTGACCGTATCGCCTGGCGCCAGCGCGGCCTCGTGCGGCACAATGATGCCGGTGCCCGTCAACAGCACGGAGCCGCCGGGCACGCTGTTCGCCCTCGTGAGGAATTCGACCAGCGTTTCGAGCTTGCGATGCAGCTTGCCGGTATTGACCGCGCCCTCGTAATAGACCTTCCCGGCGCGGCTCAGAGTACAGGTCATTTCGAAATTGTACGGGTCCGCGACAGAATCGGCGGTGAGGATCACAGGGCCGAGCGCGCAGCAGCGGTCGTAGACTTTGGACTGTGTGAGATAAAGGGCATTCTCGCGCTCGATATCCCAGGCCGAGACGTCGTTTGCCAGCGTGAAGCCGAAGATGCGGTTGCCGGGGCCGATCACCACAGCCAACTCTGGCTCGGGCGCCGTGAAACGCGAATCGCAGCGGATGCCGATCGGCTCGCCCGGCCCCACGCAGACGCGCGCGGTGCCTTTGAAGAACACTTCAGGACGGGCCTCGCGATACACATAGGCGTACATGCCTTCGCGCGTGCCGTGCTCGGCATCGCGAAACGCCGCACTGGTCTCATAAGTACAGCCGCAGCCCCAAACTTCCGGCGGGTGAATCGGCAGGATGGCTTCACCTCCGCCGCCAGGCTCGGATGCCGCATTCGCCAGCTTCGGATCTAGCACCACGTCGAGCGCGGTGTGGCCGGTGATGACGCGAGTCGCCCCATCTTCGAAAATGGCGGCCGTGGGGGAGCCGTTCACGCGAATTTGTCCGAGCTTCATTTCAGTATTTGAGGTACACCGTTTTGTAGTCGCTATAGAATTCGAGTGCCGCGGGACCCTGCTCCTTGGGCCCGAAACTGGAGTCCTTGGTGCCGCCGAAGGGGAGCTGGTATTCAACTCCGGCGCTGGGCAGATTTACCGTCAGCAATCCTGCCTCTGCACGATAGATGTACTCGAAGGCGCGCGAGAGGTTGGTGGTCTGAATCGAAGAAGAGAGCCCGAACGGGATCGCATTGGCCATCCGCATGGCATCGTCAAAGTCGCGCGCGCGCATGACGGCCAGCACCGGTCCGAAGATCTCCTCCTGCGCGATGGTATGCCGCTCTTCGACGCCGGCAAACACAGTCGGCTCGACGAACCACCCGTTCGCATGCGAACCTTCCGTCAGGCGGCGCCCGCCGCAAACCGGTTCTCCGCACTCCTTGCGGCCGATTTCGATGTAGCGCAGCACGGTATTCATCTGCCCCTCGTCGACGCACGGGCCGATGTCGATGCCCGGCTGCATTCCGTCGCCGACCTTGAGCTTGCGTGTGCGCTCGACGACCGCGCTGACGAACCGGTCGTAGATGGCGTCCTCGACGATGGCGCGGCTGGTCGCCGTACACTTCTGGCCGGTGGAGAAGAAGGCGGCATTGACGGTGTTTTCCACTGCCAGGTTGAAATCCGCGTCCGCGAGAACGATGGTAGGATTCTTGCCGCCCATTTCGAGCTGGATGCGCAGGCGACGCTTCGAGGCCTCCCCGTGCAGCCAGTTGCCGACGTCGCACGATCCGGTGAAGGAAACAGCCTTGAGACCGGGTGCTTCCACAAGCGCGCGTCCGAGCGCGCCGCCCGGGCCCGCCACAAAGTTGACCACGCCCTTCGGTGCGCCCGCCATGTGCAGGGCCTCGACAATGCGCCACGCGCTGAGCGGCGCGGCGGATGCCGGCTTGATCACCACGGTGTTTCCGCAGATCAGCGCGGGCGCGAGTTTCCAGGCCGGAATTGCACTTGGAAAGTTCCAGGGCGTCACCAGCCCGACGACCCCCACCGGTTTGCGCAGCGCGAACATGTGCACGCGGTCGCGTTCGCTCGGTACGAGCATTCCGGGCATGCGTGCGCCTTCGCCGGCGAAATAGCGGAAGATGTTGATCGAGCGCCGCACCTCACCCTTGGCCTCGGGCAAGGTCTTGCCCTCCTCGCGCGTCATCTCGGCCGCGATGGATTCGAAATTGCGGTCCAGGATGTCGGCGGCTTTATAAAGTATGTTGCCGCGCGCCGGTCCGCTGGTCGCGCTCCAACCGGGAAGCGCAGCTGCGGCGGCGCGGACCGCCTCGGCCATGTCGTCCGCGGTGCCCTTCACAAAGCTGCCCACCAGTTCACTGGTGTTCGCGGGATTGCGGTTTTCAAACGTAGCTCCGGCGGTGGTCCATTCGCCGTTGATGTAGTTTCCGAAAGTCAAGTTCACTCCTTCGAGGACGCGCGCGCATCGGGCGCGGTCGGAAAATAATCGTCGTCGCGCGAAAAACCGCTGAGCGCGGCCACGAGATTGTGCGGGAAGACGGAAAGGGAAGCGTTATAGCGTTCCAGGGCCTCATTATACTTCCGGCGCGCCACCAGAATCCGATTGTCCGTATCGGTGAGCTGTTCTTTGAGCAGCAGGAAGTCTCTA
Organism: Verrucomicrobiia bacterium; assembly: GCA_035578025.1. Taxonomy (GTDB): domain Bacteria; phylum Acidobacteriota; class Terriglobia; order Bryobacterales; family Bryobacteraceae; genus Solibacter. The sequence continues at coordinate 2,514 of DATJYJ010000614.1, read as the reverse complement.
TCGGTGCGTACCTGGTGGTCCTGGTCGGCTGCCAGAAGCAGGCGCGCGGTTTCGCGCGAGAGCTGATGATACGCCTGAATTTTTTCCCGGTGCTGCGCGGGTTGATCGAGAACGCCGCGCGCCGCCGCGATGGTCTGCTGCGTCTGCGCTTGAAGTTTGGGGGCGAGCTTGACCTTGCCGGCAAGGGCCGGCAGCAAGTCCGCGTGGTCGCGGAGGGCTGACTCGACAGCGGTCCAGCAATCGCTCACGGCGCCCCGCTGCGCGGTCAGGGAATCCCGCGTGCTGAGAAAGCGGACACGGGCTATAATGCCCAGGGCTGTTACAGCCACGAGCGCGATGACGATCCTCTTCACGTGAAATTCTATTTTGCCAGACCCTCCAGCGCTTCGCTGCGGCGGGTTCATGGGGCCCGCGTGAGGGCCCGCGTGAGGTGGCCTCGCTCGCGCTGTTCTGTTAAAATCTGGTTGTAGCTGTTGGGACGTCGTCTAACGGTAAGACTGCAGACTCTGGATCTGCGTATCGGGGTTCGAATCCCTGCGTCCCAGCCAATCCCACCGTTCACGTCCTCGAGGGTATAATGGTTTTCCCCCGCTTCTCATGAAGGCTCTTTCCCAGTTGACAACCAGGATCTTCGCGGATGGCGCGGATAAAGCGGCCATGCTCGAGTTGTATGCCCTGCCTTACATCAAGGGATTCACTACCAATCCCACCCTGATGCGCAAGGCTGGAATTAACGACTACGAATGGTTCGCCCGCGATATTCTGCAAGCGATTCCCGACCGGCCCATCTCCTTCGAAGTGTTTGCCGACGACTGCGCCGAGATGAGCCGGCAAGCACGCCGCATTGCTTCCTGGGGGTCGAATGTCTACGTCAAAATTCCGGTCACCAACACGAAAGCCGAAAGTTCGGCCGGTCTGGTCCGCCAGCTTGCTCAGGAAGGAATCAAGCTCAACGTCACCGCCATGATGCCGCTCGATCAGGTCCGCGACATCGGTGCCGCGCTCGCCGATGGGCCGGCGGCCTGCATCTCGGTCTTCGCGGGACGCATTGCCGATACCGGTGTGGATCCCGTCCCGCTGATGGCGGCTGCTCTGGAGATGATCCGCAGCTATCCGAACATCGAGCTGATCTGGGCCAGCCCGCGCGAGCTGCTGAATATCTTTCAAGCCGATGCCATCGGATGTCACATCATCACGGTCACGAACGACATCCTGAAGAAGCTGCCGCTCGTGGGCAAAGACCTGCACGAATACTCTCTCGATACCGTGAAGATGTTCCACCAGGACGCGGTGAGTTCGGGTTTCACGCTGTAACCCCGACGCCAGGCTGGCTCCGGGATCTGAACCAGCGACCCGCAGGGAGCTGAAGGAGCGCCCGCACTATCTGCGGCTCGCTTTCCCCCCTTGGGGCCGGCCGTGGAGCGTTAGCGCTCATTCCGAGGGAAACGCACAAAACTGCGCTCGTGTTCCCCGAGTAACTCTGGTGTGACGTTACCAACCGTACCACTAGCCCGTTCTGTATGCAAGATTGATCCGTGTTACGCGGAAGGCGTTTTAAGCAAGAGTTAACGCCGGGCCTTCTCAAAAGATTTGCATGCAGGAATATTGACATGAATTAGTAGTGCTGTCATACTTTCTTCCACGAAAGTCATGGGAGGGAACCACTTGCGGGATCCACGGCTCAGGTGGAATGCGCCGCCACGGCTCCTGGCCCCGGCTTTTACAGCACTAGTTTCGGAACTACGTAATCAGGGAGAGTGTTATGCGACGAGGGGTCTTGTCCACGACGATATTGGCATCCCTTCTCCTGTGTGGAAGGGGATACACACAAACCACCAGCGGCTCTATCGCGGGTAACGTGGTCGATGCGCAGCACGCATCGCTGCCCAACGCGGCCGTAACCGCCAAAGAGCTCCAGCAACAATTCACAGTCAACACCAAGACCGACGACTCGGGCCGGTTCGTTTTTCCGCAAGTGCCACCGGGCACCTACACGATCACGGTCGAGGCCCCGGGTTTCAAGAGAATGGAACGCGCCGGCGTGGTGTTGAACGCGAACGACAAGCTGTCGATTGGCGAAATATCCATGGAAGTCGGCGCAGTTACCGAGCAGATCGAAGTCTCGGCCTCGGCGATCACGCTCCAGACTGAGAGCGCCGAACGGTCGGCTGCGCTGGTTTCCAAGCAGATGGAGAATATCGCGGTCAACAGCCGCAGCTATCTGGACCTGGTGAAACTCGTCCCGGGCGTAGTCAGTACGGTGAACCTGCAGACCGCCGGACCGGGCGGCCTGTCGAGCATCTCGGTGAACGGCACGCGCGTCAACTCCAACCAGTTGACCATTAACGGCATCAGCAATGTAGATACCGGCTCCAACGGCAGCGTCAACGTCACCCTCAGCCTAGATTCGGTGCAGGAGTTCAAGATTCTCACCGGCGTCTATCAGGCTGAATACGGCCGCGCCATGGGCGCCCAGATTTCGGTGGTGACCAAGAGCGGCACGAGCGACCTGCA
>DATJYJ010000613.1:0-5070 GCA_035578025.1 Verrucomicrobiia bacterium | reverse complement strand
AGACAGCTTGTCCCCTTGCGGGCCGAAAAGCGTATTTATTCTTTCCTAAGAATTGTAGTGTGTCAAGCGAATTGCGGGTTATTTTTTGGACCTCTTTCCGCCAGCCGCGACCGTACCCGGGGCGACGTTGCAAGCGACACCAGTCCAGCGTCATAATCCGTGTCAGTGCGGAACTCGGATTGGAGGGGTAAGATCGAATGAGCCAAATCACACTCAAGGTGAACGGCAGCACGCACACGCTGAATATCGAGCCGGCGACGCCGCTGCTCTACATCCTCCGCAACGACCTCGGCCTCGAGGGGCCGCGGTTTGGATGCGGACTGGGCCAATGCGGCGCCTGCACGGTGATCGTCAACGGCGCGGCGGTTCGCTCCTGCATTCTGCCGGCGTCCTTGGTCAAAGGCGAGATCACCACCCTGGAAGGGCTCTCGTCGAACGGCAGGCTGCACCCGCTGCAGCAGGCCTGGATCGACGAGCAGGTGCCGCAATGCGGATTTTGCCAGAACGGACAGATCCTCACGGCGAAAGCGATGCTGGACAAGAATCCGCATCCGAGCGATGCGCAGATCCGCGAATCCATGAACGCCACGCTGTGCCGCTGCATGACGTATTACCGCGTTCAGGCAGCGATCAAGCGAGCGGCGAAAGCGATGGCCGACGTTCAGCACGCTTCCGGAAAGGAGGCCGTGGCATGAACGCCTCCGGCGGGATTCCGAAACAGATCGAAGAAGTTTTGATTACACATCGGCGGGGCTTTCTCAAGAGCGCGGGCCTTCTGGCGGTGAGCTTCGTCACGGGCGCCGGCGCCGAAGAGCAGAGGGGTCCGTATCCCGATCCCGATTACCGGCAGCTCGACTCGTGGATCGTCATTCATGAGAACAACACCGCGACGTTCTACGTCGGCAAGACGGACCTGGGCCAGGGCACCGGAACGGGCTTCCGCCAGTTGATGTCCGATGAGCTCGACATCGCCTTCGAGCGGACCACCTGCATCATGGGCAGCACGGACATCACCGTCGATCAGGGCGGCTCGGGCGGGTCGACGGCGATGGAGAGGGATGCGTGGCCGATGCGCCGCGCGGCCGCGGAAGCGCGCCGTGTGCTGCTCGAAATGGCTTCCGCCCGCCTGGGAGCGCCGGCCGATCAACTCGCCGTCCGCGACGCGGTGATCAGCGCCAAGGGCGACCCTTGGAAGCGGGTCACCTACGGAGAACTCGTCGCGGGAAAGAAGTTCAACGTCACGCTGACCGGCGCCAATGTCAACGCCGCTACCGGCATTGCCAGGGTGAAGCCGGTGCAGGAACTCAGATACACCGGCCAGTCTCCGCTGCGTGACGATATCCCGGCCAAGGTCGACGGTTCGATGAAATGGGCCGCCGGCGTCACGCTGCCCGGGATGGTTCACGCGCGCAACGTCAAACCTCCTTTCGCAGGCGCGAAGCTGACGGGCATCGATGAATCGACGGTGCGGAATTTGCCCGGATTCGTCAAGGTGGTGAGCAAACGCAACTATGTCGCGGTGGTGTGCGAGCGCGAAGAACAGGCGGTTCGCGCGGCGCGCCAGCTCAAGACGACCTGGGAGAAGCCGGCAACCGCTCCCTTCCCCAAATCTGAGGATCTCTTCCGGTACATGCGCGCCGCCGAACCGACGTCAGCCTCCAAGCCGATCGTGGTGGGGAAGCCCGACGAGGCGTTTGCGGGCGCGGCCAGGATCGTCGAAGCGGAATACGAGATTCCGTTCCAGGGACACACCGCGTTCGCCGGCGCTCACGGCACGGCAGACCCGTCGAACGGGCAGATGACCGTGTATTCCAACGACATGAAGGCCTACAGCCTGCGGACCGGCATCGCGGCGTTTCTCGGGATGCCGCGCGAAAAGGTTCGCGTGATCTGGATGCAGGGCCCGCAGGGCTTCGGGCGCACCGCGGCTGAGGAGGCGGGCTTCGAGGCTGCCTGGATCGCGCGCGAGATCGGCCGCCCCGTGCGTGTGCAGTGGATGAGGGACGAGGAGACGGCGTGGGACACCAAGGGTCCGGCGTTCCTGGTGAAGGCGCGCGGAGGCCTGGACGCCCAGGGGCAACTCACCGCGTACGAGTACAGCGCCCGGTCGTGCGACTACAATCATGTCGGCTACAACGAGCCGGACACGGTGCTCATCGCACAGCTCATGGGTTCGAGGCGGGCATATCCGGCCGGCGGCAGCTCGTCGATGCCATCGGAGATGTACGCGATTCCCAATCGCCGCATGTCCGGCGAAGTCGTCGGCCTCCCCCTGGTCTGGGAGACGCCGCTGCGCACCGGGAATCTGCGCGATCCGAACGGGCCGCAATCGACGTTCGCCGCGGAATCGTTCATCGACGAGCTGGCGGCAGCGGCGAAGGCCGATCCGCTGGAGTTTCGCATGAAGATGCTCACGGCCGCCACCACCGACGACAGCGGGTTCAAACGCGCGCGCTCGATCGCGGTGCTCAAGGCAGTCGCGGAGGCTTACGGCTGGGACGCGCGGCCTTCGCCAAAGCCGCTCGGCACCGGGAGCATCCTGACCGGGCGCGGCATCGCGTACTCGTTCCGCGGCCAGACCGTGGTGGCGCAGATCGCGGAGGTGGAAGTAAACCGACAGACCGGCCATGTTTGGGCCAGGCGGCTGGTGTGCGCCCATGACTGCGGACTGGTGGTCAATCCCACGAGCCTGCGGCGCACGATCGAATGCGCCATGCTGCACTCACTGAGCCGCGCGATTCACGAAGAGGTGCAGTTCGACACCGAGAAGGTGACGAGCGTGGACTGGATATCGCATCCCACGCTCCGGCACACCGACGTTCCGGCGGCCATCGACGTGGTGCTGGTGAACGGCGATCCCAATCCGGACCGTCCCGACCTGCCGCCATACGGAGGCGGCGAGGCGGCCTGCAAACCGATGCTCGCGGCAGTGGCCAACGCGATTTACGACGCGACCGGCGTTCGACTGCGCCGGGTTCCGTTGCGCGACGCGCGCGTGCTTGCGGCACTGAAAGAGGCTCGCGTGTGACCTGGCGAAGCCTGTCAGCGGAAGAGGATCGACGCGAAGTCGCCGAGGAAATCGCGCCAGAGGAACCAATAGTGCGACCCCGGGATCTCCTTGTATGACGTTTTAAAGCCTTGCTTCTCCAGGAGCGAGTGGAGATTCATGGTGCCCTCGCGGGCCATGTCGGTGGTGCCGGCGCCGGTCCAGTAGAACTTCACGCCGCCGGCTTTGACGGCTTCCAACTGCTTCTCGTAAGCTTCGTCCACGGTGCGCGGACCGGAGCTGAAAACGCCGATGTAGCCGAACACGCCGGGATTGTTGTTGGTCGCCATCAGGGTGTGGCCGCCGCCCATGGAGAGGCCGGCGATCGCCCGGTTGTCGCGGTTGGCGATCACGCGATACGTTTTCTCCACGAACGGGATCACGTCCTTCACCAGGCTTTCGGGGTAGGAGCCGGCGTACGGCTGAGGAGGACGGGCAGCAGCGCCGCCGCGCCCGCCCTGCCCCGCCCCTTGAAGCGGAGGCGGCGCGGGGGCCTGAACGGATTGGCGCGCGGGCGTGGGACCGTATGCGTAGCCTTGCGACACGGTCTGGGTGGCGTTGCCGTTGGGCATGACCACGATCATCGGCTTGGCCTTGCCCGCCGCGATCAGGTTGTCCAGGATCACATTGGCGCGGCCCATCGTGACCCACGCGTCCTCGTCTCCGCCTCCGCCGTGCAGCAGGTAGAGCACGGGATAGGAGGCCTGGCCGGCTTCGTACCCGGGAGGCGTGTAGACATACATGCGGCGGCGATCCTGTTTCAATGTGGGCGACGGGTACCACACGATGTGCATAGTGCCGTGAGGAACGTCCTTGAAATCCCACCGGTCGGACTCGGGACCGGAAATCATGAGGAGGTTGTCGATGCGGGAGCCATCGCGCTGCGTCTCGCCGTTGCCGGGGTCGAGAGCTTTCACGCCGTCGACGAGAAACCAGTAGCCCCAGAGCTGCGCGCCGAGCGGTCCCACGGTCACCGACCAGACGCCGTTATCGTCTTTGGCCATCTTGATGTCGCGCGCCCCTTCCCAGCTTCCGTTCAACGTGACCTCGTTGGCCTTGGGAGCCGAGAGGCGGAACGTGACGGTGCGGTCTGGATGGATTTCGGGCGAGACGGGCCGTGGAACTCCGCCCCGGCCGGCGGCCGGCTGCTGAGCTTGCGCCGCCGGCAGCGACAGGAGCGCCGCCGTCAGAATCGCGCAGGTGAATGATGCGAATTGTTTCATGGTGTGTGCCTCTCTAATTTAACTTCCGGAGCCTACGCGCCCGCGGCACGCGCGACGGCGGCCGCTTGCGGCGTCTTCTCGATATTCCAGCAGAGGTCCATCAGGCTGCGAACGCGGGCCGGCGCCAGGATTCCTTCCGCCAACCCCTGAAACTTGCTTTCGAGCTGCGCGTCCGTCATGGGATTTTTCGCGCTCCCCACGGCGTGCTCGATGTACTTGTCGAGCTTCCGTCCATCTTTCAGCACCACCGTGATGCGCACCTGATCCTCTGCGATCGCGCGGCCGATGGTCGCGCCGACCCGGCCGCGCAGGGCGACGGTGGCCGGATCCCGAACCGCCCGGTCGCTGAACTCGCCTTCGCCGATGCGCCCATACACGATGGCTGCCGCCACCGCATGGTACACGCTGAACTTGCCTTCGAGGCCCGTCTGCGGCGTCTTTTTGCCGGTCAGCTCCAGCACCAGCGGGTGGACCTCGAGCTCGATCCGTTCGATCTGGTCCGGCTTCAGTCCATATTCGGCCCCGAGTTGCAGGCAGCCGTCGATGGCCGGATGGATCACCACGCCGCAGGGGAACGGCTTGTAGCTGTTGACCGAGATTTCGAACCGGCTGCCGAGATTCTCCGTGACCGCGGCGTAATTGCGCGCGGTGCTGAGCACGTTGGCCCAGCCGCGCGGCGCCTCGAGTGCCTGCGTGGAGCTGGTGTAGTTTTGCTGCGCCAGCAGCGCCGCGGTGAATCCGTTCTGCGCCGCCCGCCCGGGATGGAAGCTCTTGGTCATGGTGCCGAACATCTCGCGCAGG
>DATJYJ010000612.1:0-3860 GCA_035578025.1 Verrucomicrobiia bacterium | reverse complement strand
GTCCGCCGCGCGACCACGGCTTTCTCCCGCCACGGTGTGCGTACGCTGGTGATTTCCAAGTTCGTAATCGGCGTCGATGCCGTCGCGGCGCCGCTGACCGGTGCAGCGGGAGTGTCCCCGGCGAAGTTCGTAATGTTCGACTGTGCTGGAGCCACGCTCTGGTCGGCCTCCTACGCAGCCTTGGGCTACGTCTTCAGCGACCAACTGGACCGTGTCGCCGTCCATGTAGTAAGGATGGGCGCCGTTCTGGGCGGTCTCGCGGCGGCGGCCGCGGCGATCTATTGCGCGGAACGTATCGCGCGCGGGCTCCGGTTCGTCCGGCAATTCGCGCTCGAACGAATTAGCCCGGAAGAGCTTTACCGGAGGCTGAGCGCGGGCGACGATATCCTGCTCCTCGACTTGCAGGGGCATCCTGGCAGCAAGAACGGGGAAGCGCCGGCGATTCCAGGCGCGATCCGTATCGACCCGCGGAAGCTGGAACTGTACAAGGACGTGGAAATCTCACCGTCGCGCGACGTGGTCCTTTATTGTGCCTCTCCCGGTGAGTTTATAAGTGCGCGAGTGGCGCTCGCGCTGCGCCAGAAGGGCATCGTGCGCGTCCGGCCGCTGGCCGGAGGTCTTCGGGGATGGCAGACTCGCGGGTTCCCGATCACCATGCAGGTCAGCCTTCCATCCGGTTTGGCGGTTTCATCCTAGGGCAACTGCAATGCGAGAACACGTGGCGCCGGCTTCGAAACACTACATCTACGACGAGGCGGAATGTTTTCGTTTCCACGTTGAGGGCAGCCTCTCCGACGCCCAGGCAAAGGACCTGGAGCACTCGCGTCGCACAGCTTCCTCGGTCATCGGCAGCCGCGGATGGGTGTTGACGCTCGACAACGTGACCTGTATCGAAGCTCAGGGACGGGCGCTCCTCCGCCAGTGGAGCCAGGAGGGAGTCCGAATCTTCACCACTTCGTCGCTATTGCGAACCATTGTCAGATCGATCGTGGGTCAACCGGTGAGATTCGAGATTGGATCGACGCCGTCGGCGTCACAGGTATGGGAACGGTACGTCGATTCGGCGGTATTCCGGGTCGAGCACGACCCGCTTCCGCTCGCGCCGTCGAAAACTCCCCACCCGCTGATCCATAAATGGGCAGCGACGCGGTTCCTGCCCGGTTCCACGCTCGCTGAGGCACTTCGCGTGACGCGCGATGTCGGCAGATCCGGTTGCCAGTCGTGCATCGTTCAGGTAAGCGACCGGCACGCCTACATCGTCGCAAGCACCACGCGCATCCATAGCGTTTCAGGTCCGAGCGTCCTCCGCCGTCTGGTCGCGATTACGCGATTCCACGAACGGGACGGCGGAGTTTCCCACGAAACGCAGGCGATCGGGTTGGCGTGTGACGTACCGGCTGGCTTGGGACGATTGATCGAGCCGCTCGTGCGGCTTCTTTCGCGGGGGGCACTCCCAACGTCCCTCCGGCGGATGTGCGGCGCGACGGCCCGATCGGACCTCCGCGGCGCCGTCGAGGTTCCTCCGTCACCGATCGGTTAAGAATCGTTCCGTTTCGCGCCCCGCGCTGGAAAGGCTGATTTACAAGGCCGGGCAACGCCTTTCCAGTTGGCGGCCTTACTCGCCGGCCATGAAGCACTTCGCAACGGCTTCCTCTCGAATCCGGCCGTGAGCGGCATCATCGACGATGCGGCCCGGACGGGCGCATGAGAACGGATTCAAACAAAAACGTCCGGATAGCTGTTCCTGTTCTAAGAGGCCGCAGTTTGCGGTCACAGGAGAATGGATGAAGAACACAAACGTTAGAATTGCGGTGGCCCTCGGATTGTCGTTGATTGGCGCGGCGCGAGTCCGGGCCCAGGAGCCGGTGCGCCTGCCAACCGCGGCCCCATCGGACCAGGGCGTTTCGGACGAAGATATCAGGTTGCTCCGGAAAGACCTGAGATCTCTGAAGAAGCAGATTATCGCCGCCAACCTGGAACTGACGGAGACGGAAGCCCAGAACTTCTGGCCGATTTATGACCGGTACGCGGCGGATTTGGCAGCCGCCACAGACAAGAAGTATGCTCTCCTCAAGAGCTATCACGATAACTATTATTCGATGACGGACACTCAGGCGATGGAGTACATCAAGGGGCGGGCGGAGGTGGAGGCGGATGTCACGCGGCTGCGTTTGAAATATTTCCCCGTCTTTGGCAAGGTCATTTCGGGTAAGTCAACTGCACTGTTCTTTCAACTCGACTGGCGTTTGGGAACCATTCTGGACCTGCAGATGGCCTCCGAAATGCCGCTGATCGAGCAGTGAGTTCGCAGCCCGCTACCGGCAAGCACCAAGAGGCGGCGGACTCCGCTTTCGCGTGGCCCGCCGCCCAGGAAACTGGCCTGCCTTCCAACGGACCTACTCCTGTGCACTGAATGCTTCACTTGTCGCAGAGACTGGCAAGACTCGTCCGCAGAAGGGCGCTCGCCCCGTTCCATACGATCTGGACACCGATACACAGGAGAATGAAAGACGATAAACGGACGCCAACACTCGTTGCCGTCTGCCCCAAAAGTCGCCCGATTGGTTCGGCAAAGCGATACATCAGGTAAACAACGAGCGACAAGACTGCGCATCCCAACAACGCTGCTACGGGTAGAGTCCAACCTGCCTCGCTCCCAGGCGGGCGGTTTGCACCCACCGCGATGGCAACGGAGATCGACCCTGGCCCTACAGTTAGCGGCATTGTCAAAGGATAGAATGCGCGGCGGGCCAGATAAGAGGAAGAATACGAAGCTCTCGGCAGCTTCGTAGGAGATTCAGGCACCCCGTCGTCGTCATCTGCCCGATTCAACAATTTCCACCCGGCTGCGACGACGACGAGGCCGCCTCCGACCTGAACCACCGGCAGCGAAATGCCGAAAAATGCCAGGATATGGGTACCAATCAGAACCGAGACCACAAGAAGCAAAAATCCGTTCACGGCAATCTTGCGCGCCAGAACCGCGCGACTTCCGGGAGAAAGGCCCGTGGTCAGGGTCAGAAAGATTGGCAGGTTTTCCGGCGAGTTGACGATGGGAAACAGCGCGCCCAGGATCAGGAGCGAGGTCTGAACCAACTCGGCAATCCTGCTGTGCATAGGTGCGCCAGATCCCTTCGCGTATTAGGACAGTCACGTTGGCGTTTGTGTTTGCCCCGCGGCCACCAACATTTTGGGTTGTCTGAGGGGTCGTTTATTACAGGAGCAAGTCATGGACAACTTCACCTTCCTTCGACGCTTCGTCCTGGCCTTCAGCCTGATGATCATCACTGCGGTCGCGCTCCAGCAGGCGCAGCCGATCCCGCCATTTGAAGGCGACGGCAACTCCGCCCACGATGGGCAGCCGGCCTGGTGCCAGAACGCGGACTCTGGCGGCTACACCCACAACTGCGATTGCCAGCCTAAGATGGGCGACCCGGAATGCGATACCCAGGGTGGAGGTGGAGAGAGCTCGAAGTGCAGCGTGTACTGCCGGAAGAACGCCTGCAGGTGCAAGCGTCATTGCAACGGTACCCGGTGAACGAAGGCGCCGGGGTAAGGGATATTTAAGGAGTAGTCATGAGGGCGCCACAAAAAGTAACGAACTTCTCCGCGGCACTCCGCCGCCCTTCGCATTCAAGGCCAAAGACTGACTGGGCCGCGATCGTGGCTTCGCCACCCAGAATCGGATTGGCGCTGGGTGGCGGCTTCGCCCGAGGCATTGCCCACGCGGGTGTCCTGGCAGTCTTGGAGCGCCACCGCATTCCCATTCATTGCGTCACCGGGGTCAGCGCCGGGTCCATAGTAGCCGCGGCCTATGCCAGCGGAGCATCGCCCACCGAAATCGCTCGCGCGGGTTGCGC
>DATJYJ010000611.1:0-5736 GCA_035578025.1 Verrucomicrobiia bacterium | reverse complement strand
GGCCGAAGGTAAAAATCGAGAGCGGCTTCCGGATTCAGCCCGGCGGGCTCGCTGCCGGCCGCGGAGTGCGTGCGCCGGAACCGGTCTAAGAGAAGGGCTTCGAACTGGCGCACAAGATCGGGGTGGCTTGCCGAGACGTCGTGGGACTCGTCCGGATCGTGCTTCAAATCGTAGAGGCGGCGCCAGCGGGCCGCGAGCGGCTGAGCAGGGCGATACCAGTCGAGCCGCTTTCCGGAGCAGTAGATGAACTTGTAACGGAGGGTGCGGATGTACGCCTGTTCGGTTTCCAGGTACTCGGCGAAAACGTGAGTTCGTGGATGCGCGGCTCTCCCGGTCTCCAGGTAAGGGCGCAGTGTCTGGCCGTGTTGGAGAGGAGGGGGTGGCAACTCCAGCATGTCGATAATGGTGGCGGGCAGGTCAATGTGCTCCGTGAAGTCGTGGACGATACCAGGCCTGATGCGAACGGGCCAGCGAACCATCAGCGGCACCCGCAAGGCCTGGTCGTAGCCGCAGTGCTTTTCGAAACGGCCGTGCTGGCCGAGGAAGTAGCCATGGTCGGCGGTGTACACGAGGAAAGTGTTACGGTCGAGTTCGAGTTCGGCAAGCTGGTGCAGGACAGTGCCGATGTTCCGGTCGAGGAAGCGCACCGAGGTGTAATAAGCGGCGATGATTCCGCGCTTGTCGCGCTCGGTGAGATCGCGGAAGACCTCGGGGATTTGCGCCGCGTCTTCGGGGCCGAGGTGCGGCGGCGGAAAATCGGCAGGATCGAAGCGGCCGCGGTCCTCCACCGGGAAATCGAAGGGCGAGTGAGGCTCCTGAAAGCTGATCCAGAGCGCGAAGGGAGCGGCGTCGCGGCGGCGGTCTTCGAGATAGCGCATGGCCTGGCGGGCGATGAAGGTGCCGCGCATGTCCTCGTCGAATCGCGGGTATGGGAGCTTATCGGCATTGAGCCAGATGCGCGCCGGGTCTTGAAAAGGGCGCCACACCGGCTTTGTGGCGATGGCGGAATCTACGGTTCGCGCCGGCGGCTGCCGGTTCCAGGCGCGCGTGATGACGTCCTCGGTCATGCAGGTATCGAGACCGAACAGGCCGGGGCGGCCGGGGCGATTGAAGTGCATCTTCCCGAAGACGGCGGTGCGATAACCGGCGTTTTGGAATTGACGCGCGAGCGTGGGCTTGTCCTCGGCCAGCGGCGTGCTCAGGAGCGTGACGCCGGCGGCGTGAGGCAGTTGCCCGGTGAACAGAGATTGCCGCGAAGGCGTGCACATAGGCGAATTGCAGTAGTGCCGCGTGAAGCGTACGCTTTCGGAGGCGAGCCGGTCGAGGTTCGGGGTTTCGGCCTGGCGATTGCCGTCGCAGCCCAGGACGAATCCGGCATGGTCGTCGGCCAGCAGGAAGATGAAGTTGGGACGTGGAGCGGCGCTAGCCGCGAGGCCGGCGAGCAGCGACCTCCGGGTCAGCATGGCGCCAATGTATCACGTCAAACCCAGAGCTCGGCAAGCGGTTTGCCCTTGACCAGCTCGCGCGGCTGGTTGAGGTGATTGCGAATCTCCATGTCTGGGTCGATGCCGAGCGAGTAGTAGACCGTGGCCAGCAGATCGTTGGGATGAACCGGCTTCTCCTTGGGAGACGAAGCCGTGGCGTCCGACTCGCCGTATTGCATGCCGCGCGCGATGCCTGCGCCGGCGATCACCGCGCTGTAGCAGTACGGCCAGTGATCGCGGCCGTCAGGCGAGTTGGAGTTGCCCGACGTGGAGACGCCCAGCCGCGGGCTGCGGCCGAATTCGCCTACTGCCACCACCACGGTCTCCTTCAGGATGCCGCGCTGATCCATGTCTTCGAGCAACGCGGAAAGGCCGCGGTCGAGCTTCGGGCAGTGCAGGTTCTTGAGCGGCGCGAAGTTGGCGGCGTGCGTGTCCCAGGCCGTGGTTTCGGGGTCGCCATTGGCCACCGACGGCCAGTTGACCTGGACGAACTTCGTGCCGGCCTCGATCAGGCGCCGCGCCATCAGCAGGCTCTGTCCGAAGGTGTGCATGCCGTAGCGCTCGCGCATGGCCGGCGTTTCTTTTTCGAGGTCCATTGCGTCGCGCGCCTTGCCGGAGAGCACCAGGTCGTAGGCCTTGCCGTAATATTCGTCGACCGCGTAGTCGTGGAGCGCCTTCTCCAGCTCGGGCATCGAGCCGTTGATGCCCTTGAGCAGCTCGAAGCGGTCTTTCAGCCTCTCCGGCGGGATTTCCTTGCGCAGCGACAGATCTTCGAGCTTCACCGGTTTGGCGGGATCCTGGTACATGCGATAGGGGTCGTAGGCCTTGCCGAGGAAGCCCGCCGACCCACCTTTGCCGATGATGCCGGATTCCTGCAGGGGGCGCGGCAACTCGACAAACGGCAGCACCGGATCCTTGGGCGGCTTGATCTTGGACACCTGGCTTCCCGCGGTGGGGAAATCGGCGGGCGAGGGCGGCTCCAACTGGCCCGATGGCGACACCTTGTCGGGCGGATAGCCGGTCAGCATCTGGTAGATGGCCGCGGTGTGGTTGAAGAGGCCGTTGGGCGTGTAGCTCATCGAGCGGATCAGGGTGGCCTTGTCGATGTGCTGCGCCATCATCGGCATGTGCTCGCTGAAGCTGGTACCCGGGATTTTGGTTTTGATCGGCTTGAATTCGCCGCGGATGTTCGCGGGCGCATCGGGCTTGGGGTCCCAGATGTCGATGTGCGAAGGTCCTCCCTGGAGGAAGACCATGACCACGCTCTTCGCGGAGCCGAAACCGCGCGCGCCGGCGTACTTGCCGCCGGCTTCGGCGGCCATGGCGCGAAAGTATTGCGGCAGGCTCAAGCCCAACAGGCCGATCGAGCCGATGCGCATCAGCTCGCGGCGGGTGGGACCTTCGCAGGTGTAAGCACGATGTCCGGGAATGTTCAGCATGTTTCCGCCCTCAATAGATGTAGAGAAAGCCTTTGCTGTTGAGCAGCGCCCAGAGCAGGTCCTGGGCCCGCGTAGCCTTGGCACCCCCTGCCAGGTAGTGGACGCCGCGATCGCGCTCCTCCGCCGACGGGTTGCGCCCCAATGACGCCAGATACAGGTTCTCGACGATTGCGGTGTCGCTTTTGCCGCTGAGCACGAGTCCGGCGATGCGACCCTTGGGATCGGCGACCGCGTCGGAGATCGTGCTGCCGTTGACCAGGTTGAGCGCCTGCGGCAGGCTGAAATCGCTGCGGCGCTCGCACTCGCACGCGGATTCGCGGAGCGGCCGGCCGAAGACGTCGAGGAAGCCCTCCTTGCCGATGTGCGGGTCCACGAGCTGCGCGGCCTCGGTGTCTTCGGGAACTTCGGGGAAGTTGGGCCGCGCGCCCGCCGCGGCGGAGACGGCGTCCATCAACTCCTCCGCGGAGAGGCGGCGCGGGAACGCGTGAGAGAAATTATCGCGGTCGCCGGCATTCCACGCGTTGACCTCGATGGAAGTCTGGTAGGCGCGCGAGTTGGCGATGGTCCGCATCAGGTACTGGAGATCGAAATTGTGATCGACGAGGTCTTTCGTGAGCGCCTCGAGCAGAGCCGGATTAGCCGGCGGGTTGGAAGCGCGGATGTCGTCGACCGGGTCGATGATGCCCTTGCCGAAGAAGTAGCTCCAGACGCGGTTGGCGATGGCTTTGGCGAAGAACGGATTGTCGCGGGAGACGATCCAGCGCGCGAGCGCGTCGCGGCGGCCGGCATCGGAGGGCACGGCCACGGGGGTGTTGGATGCGAGCAGGAACTCCGGCTGGACTACGTGGCCGTCCTTGGGATGTTTCATGTCGTAGCCGGAGCGCTGATCGAAGACGATCTCTTCGCCCACCTCGTATCCGGCGCGTAAGCCGACGGCGGAAAAGAACGCCGCCATCTGGTAGTACTGATTTTGGGTCCAGCGCTCGAACGGATGGTCGTGACACTGGGTACAGACCATGCGCACGCCGAGAAAGACCTGCGTGGTCTTTTCCATGGTGGGCTTGGCGTCGCGCGTCACGCGGTAGTAGTTGGCCGCGGGCTCGTCGTAGGAGCTTCCGCGCGCGGTCAGAAGCTCGCGCACCATCTGGTCGTAGGGCTTATTAGCGGCGATGGAATCGTGAATCCACTCGCGGAACTCATAGACGCCCTTGTCGCCGAGATATTTGCGGCTGGATTGCAGGAGGTCGCCCCACTTGACGGTCCAGTGGTCGGCGTAAGCCGGGCTGGCGATCAGCCGGTCGATCATCTTCGAGCGCTTCTGGCGCGAGGGCGCGGGGTCGGCGAGGAAGGCGAGCACCGCATCGGGAGTGGGGATCTGGCCGGTGAGATCGAGCGAGGCGCGCCGCAGGAAGGTCGCGTCATCGACGACCGGCGACGGTTGGATTTTCAGCCGCTGCAGCTTGGCGTCGATCTTCTGGTCGATGTAGTTGTATTCGGGCAGCGCCTTCCAGGCAAAGCCGGGCTTGGGGTTGAGGACCGTCACGGGTACGGCGGCGAACTTTCCCTGGTAGCGGACGAGCAGCGTGGCTTCGCCGATCCGCTCGCCTGAGACGTCCGCGGACGCGCCTACCTTGGCCACGTCGGGCGTGTTGGATTCGATGTTGGCTTCGCGCGTGACGTCGCGCGTCTGGCCGTCTTTGAAGCGGGCGATCACCTTGGCGGTGACGGCCTCGCCCGGCCGCGGCATGAGGACTTCCTTGGGTTCGACCTGCAAATCGGCGACGGAATCCTTTTCGGGATCGCCGAACGGAACCCCCTGGGCGATCCAGTTGTAGATGATTTTGTAGTAGTCCGAGTCCTTGGGGAAGCGCTGGCCGCCGCCGTGCGCGACCTCCTGCGTCGGTTTCAGGAGCATCAGGCTGTGGCCGGGGTCGGCGCGGTTGAAGCGCCGGCCGGACAGATCGTAGAGGAGGGCTTCGTAGTCGAACTGCGGATCGTAGCCGCGCAGCGAGAGCTTGAACCCGTTCTTGCCCTTGGCAGCGCCGTGGCACGTGCCGGACGTGCAGCCGACCTTGTTCAGGATAGGCGCGACATCGCGCAGAAACGTGACGCGCGTCTCGGCGCCGAATGCGGCAATCGCGATACTAGCGGTTAGAGTCAGTCTTCCCAGCACTGGCAGCCCCCACTTCCATGACCTCGACCGGAATCGGCCGGGACACGATGTTCTCCTGTTGCCCCTCCACCGTCAGGCGTCCGCTGATGTACAGGTCGTACTTCGCGGGCCGCGTGAGCTTGGTGGTGGTGATGACGAACGTGCCGGCGGTCCGGTCCGTCGCATCGGTCTTGGCGTCGATGACGCGGATGTCGGCCGCACCCACGAGGTCGGCGTTGACCGATTTCGGGAACATTTGATTCGGATCGCGCGGCGTCCACTTCCAGCGGAAGAGCATCTGGTCGCCCTCTTCCAGGCGCTTGCGTTCGACCAAGGCGACTTCGAGCGTGGCGGCGGGCGGCTTCGCGATCCCGATTGGAAGCTGCATGCCGAGCCATGGCGCGGTGAGCGCCCGCTGGCGGTCGACCGAGCCTTGCTGCGTAGCGCCCGTGACGCCGACCATCATGCCCGGTCCCTCCGCGCGGCGCACGATCCTGGACCCGTCCGCCAGTTCGGCCACGCCCTCCACGATGAGCGGCGAGCCGTCCAAGCGCGCTCCCGCGTCGGCGGTGAGGATCAGGATGCCGGGACTGTTGCGCGTGCGGTAGGCCTCGGTCATTGGCGGCAGCCCGACCACCATGCCGCCTTCCGCGCGAAGCCC
>DATJYJ010000610.1:0-8485 GCA_035578025.1 Verrucomicrobiia bacterium | reverse complement strand
ACGTGCGCATCGCGGACTTCGAGTCGGCGCCGCGGATCGCATTCCGCAAAGGCGGCGAGGAAATCGCGATCGCCTGCGACTTCATCGCCGGATGCGACGGCGGCCGCGGCGTCTGCCGTCCATCCGTCGCGACTCAGCGCCTCCAGACCTATGAGAAGATCTATCCGTTTGGCTGGCTCGGCATCCTGGCCGCCGCGCTGCCGAGTTCCCAGGAGCTCGTCTACGCCCTGCACGAACGCGGGTTCGCGCTCTTCAGCATGCGGTCGCCGTCGGTCACGCGTCTCTATGTCCAGTGCACGCCCGAAGAGGACTTGAACCAGTGGCCGGACGACCGCATCTGGGAGGAGCTGACCGCGCGGCTGGCGTCGGACGACGGATGGTGCCCGAACCGCGGCCCGATCCTGCAAAAAGGAATCACCGGGATGCGCAGCTTCGTCGCGGAACCGATGCAATGCGGCCGCCTCTTCCTGGCGGGCGATTCGGCCCACATCGTCCCGCCCACCGGCGCCAAGGGCCTGAACCTGGCCGCCGCCGACGTGTGGACTCTCTCTCGCGCGCTGGCCGCCTGGTATCGCGACGGCCGTGAAGACCTGCTCGACAGCTACTCCGCTCAGTGCCTCCGCCGCGTGTGGCGGGCGCAGCGCTTCTCCTGGTGGATGACCTCGATGCTGCACCGCGCGCCCGGAGCCGGCGACTTCGATTACCGGCGGCAACTCGCGGAGCTGGAGTACGTCACCAGCTCGCGCGCCGCCATGACCAGCCTGGCGGAGAACTACGCCGGCTTTCCCCTGGAATGAGGTGAACCTTGCGCCTGGTAACCATCGCGTCGATTGTCGCCGCCGCGGCAGCCGCTCAGCCCGTCCGCACGTGCGAGAGCCTGACTTCGGTCTCGCTCCCCAACACCACGATTGAATCGGCCGCCACCGAACCCGCGGCCGCCAACCGGCCGGCCTTCTGCCGCGTCACCGCCGTCACCACTCATCCGCCCGCCGGAGATCGCATCCGGATCTTCATCGGGCTTCCGCTCACCGGCTGGAATGGCCGGTTCGAAGGCGTGGGCGGCGGCGGGTTCTCCGGCGGAAACCCGAACGGAGTCGTTGGCCCGGTAGCGCAGGGCTACGCCGCCGGCTCCACCGACACGGGCCACGAGGGGGGCAGCGGCAGTTTCGCTCTGGATTCGGCCGGCCGCCTGAACTGGCTGCTAATCCGCGACAACGCCTATTTCGGCATTCACGAAATGACCGTCACCGGAAAAGCGCTCGCACAGGCCTTCTACGGCGCCGCACCGCGCCACTCGTATTTCAACGGCTGCTCCACCGGCGGCCGTCAGGGCCTCTCCGAAGCGCAGCGCTACCCCGCCGACTACGACGGTATCCTCTCGGGCGCGCCGGCCATCAACTGGACCAGACTGCATGTCGAGCAGATGTGGGGCACGGTTGTCATGCTGGCGGCGAAGAATCCGGTGCCTCAATGCAAATTTGCCGCGGCGCAGGCTGCCGCCGTCGCGGCCTGCGACGCCGCCGATGGCGTCAAAGACGGCGTGATCGAAAACCCGCGCGCCTGTACCTTCGACCCGAAGGTGCTAGTCGGTACCTCCGCCGGAAGTTGCGGCGATTTTACCGAAGCCGATGCCGACGTGATCCGCAAGATCTGGCAGGGTCCGCGCCGCCTGGACGGCTCCTTCATCTGGTACGGCCTGCAGCGCGGCGCCGATTTCATGGGCTTAAGCGCGACCGGCGGCGCGCCGCTGGTCCCCCGCCCGAATCCGATCACGCTCGAGTGGTGGCGCTACTTCCTGATGCAGAATCCGCAGTGGGATTACATGAGCCTTACCCCCGCCGCCTACGAGCAGTATGTGGACCAATCCGTCGAGGAGTTCAGCGCCGTGCTGGCCACCGACAATCCGGATCTCACCGCATTCCGCGATCGCGGCGGCAAGCTGGTGCTCTGGCACGGCTGGTCGGACCAGTTGATCTATCCCGAAGGCACGATCGATTACTACCAGCGGGTGCAAAAGCAGATGGGCGGCCCCGAAAACACGTCGAAGTTCGCGCGCCTGTTCCTCGCCCCCGGCGTGGCGCACTGCGGCGGTGGTCCCGGCCCCACGCCCGACGGCCAATTCGCCGCGGTGGTTCGTTGGGTCGAAGAAGGCCAGGCGCCGAAGACGCTGAACGCCGTCCGCCGCGAGCAGGGCGTCGTGGTACGCACTCGCCCGCTGTGCCAGTTCCCGCTGGTCGCGAAGTACAAAGGCGCCGGCAGCACGGACGAGGCGGCGAATTTCGTTTGCGCGGCGCAGTGAGGTGGTTCAGACAACCGCTCAAGCGGCTTCTAAATCAACGCGCACGCGGCAACCGAGTGCCGCGGCTACTCGTGCCCCTCCAGCCTTGCTAGCCATACGCAATTTGCGTATAGTAGAGACGGCATGGCGGATGCGCCCATGACGGTCGTCGAAACCGCACGGTTCCTGAAGGACGTGAAACCGATGATGTCAGACTCGGAACGCGAAGAACTCGTGGCATTTGTGGGCGCAAACCCGGAGGCCGGTGAGATCATTCCGGAAACCGGCGGCGTACGAAAGATCCGTTGGGCACTAGTCGGCCGAGGGAAACGCGGTGGTGCGCGTGTCATCTACTACTATCACGACCAGCGCCTACCGGTATTCCTACTGGCCGCCTACCGAAAGAACGAGAAGGCAAACCTCAGCATGGCCGAGCGTCACGCCATGAAGCGTTTGATTCCAGCCTTGGCAGCCGGCTACCGGGCCAACGACAGGAGGGCAAGATGAGCAAGAAAGAGAAATCCAGGCGAGCGACGGGGACATCGGCACGCACCCCGAAGAAGCGACCCACGGTCGGTGCGAGGATCATCGAAGGGTTGGAGCAGGCGGTCGCCTGGACGCGCGGGGAGAACGACGACGTTCGTGTAACGCCGGTCCATGTACCCCAAGTGGACGTGCGCGCGGTCAGAAACAGTATGCGCCTTAGCCAGGCACAGTTCGCGAGCAGGTTCGGCTTTTCGCCAGCCACGTTGCGCAACTGGGAACAGGGCCGGTCGCGCCCGGATGCGCCAACGCGCGTGCTGCTCGCGGTTATCGCAAAACATCCCGAGGCGGTAGAGGACGTCTTGCGAAAAGCGGGTTGAGAGAATCCAGTCGAGGGCAATTTCAGAAATCTCTCCGCCCCAGTTCAGAGAGCCGCGTCGTTCGCCAGGTCGATCCTCCTCCCGATGAGTCCAGTCTGATCGCAGCCGAACTCAAGGACGGTGTCGGGACGCTCGTCTTCCACCCAGAACACGTCGATGGGCCCGAAAAGCTCACGTAACTCGCCTGCCGTGCACGTCGGAAGAAAGATCCTCAGTACGCGCGGATCGTAATACCGGAACACGAGACGGTTGCCGTCTGGATCGCGAACCACCAGGAACTCGCGCAGATGGCGTCGAAGCGTGTTTGCATGCGCACCGCACTTGAGGAATATCCCCCAACTGTTGCCCCATGCCTGCCCCAGAAATCGTCGTGTTTCCGGATCATCGGGATCGAGCTGAACCAGGTACGGAGCCGCCGCTTCGAGCGCAGGTGGAAGCTGCCCGCGATACAAGCAGTAGTGTTCCAAATGGAGCTCCCGGAGTAACGGACGGATTCTGGGATCGCGTGCCCCGTCCACGACCATCCAGGTATCGCGCCTGAACCCGTGCGGCCAAAGACACTTCTCCAGCCGGCGCAGCCGTTCGTTCTTCTTCGACTCCATCCCGGCGGCGACCGCCGCCCCTAAGTGTTCGCTCATACCGGACAGAACGGGGCCCCACGCGCCGCCGCCGCAACCAGGGTGGCGGCCTGCGCCGCAAGGTTAGCATCGGAAAACGTCGCCGGCTCAGGAGTTGGCTCTGGGCTCGAAGCGGCCATCTTGGGAGCACGGGGTTCGGATACGATGCGATCCACTGCGCCCCCGCCACGCCATGCGCCAAGCTGCAGCCAGGAATTGGTGAACAAGTCCTTCCAGTTGTTCTTTACCCAGGTACCGAAGCCATCACCCAACTTGCTGGCGCGAAGATGCTCCACCAGTTGCGCGACGGCGGCATTGGACACGATCGCCGCTGACGGGTTCCGGGCGCCCAGAGCGGTGGCTACGGCTCCTTGCGGCGAGGACGTCTTGACCAGAGAGGTTACGATTCCTTGCAAGATAAGCCGCGCGACCATGCCGGCAGCCGCTGCGACGGCTTCGGCGGCGTTCTCGCTCTCTCGCGCAGAGTCCATCGGAACGCCCATCCGAGCCAGGCAGACCACGCCCCCCAGGCTACTATCGATGCTATCCGCCAGGAATTCCAACCCCAGCATGCCCAGGATGCTCTTGTTGTCCAGACTTCTCGCCCCCTGGGCGTTGGCGGACGAAATAATCTTCAGCATCCGGACAACGGCAGAGATCAAGTCTTGAGCGGTCTTGCCGTCAAACGAACACCTGGTTTCGCGGTACAGTGCCGCAGGAGCAATCTCCAGAGCCCGGCCAAAGACCGCCTCGCGCTCCGTGTGATCACTCAAGTCGAGGATGGCACTGGTACCTGTCGGGCCAGGGGCAAACGACTGTGCGATGCACATCGTACCGTCGCTGACCGTCGGCTGGTCGGCGTTCGAACCCACTGGCCCAGGCTTTCTACTCCCCGCCACGTCCTATATCTTGCCCACGCAATTCCACAAACGCAAGGCCATTTTGAAAGTCACCTTGCGATCAGGCCGGCGGCCAGCACAGGCGTCCGGAGTCCAACCTCACCAATGCTGCGCGATCACTCGGATCGCACTCAACTTTCGGTCGAGGCCTCAGCGTCTCTGTTGGCTGAAAGCATCGACCTGCTGATTGCCGTTCGGTAGGTGGCTCTCTCGGAGACCTTGAATGGAGGGAATTCGGGAAAATCGCGTCTCACGAGTAATGTGAGTCTCGGTGGAGGTGCGTGAAATCGCGCGCGAGTATCTGGCAATGTCGGAAACGCCGAAACACGCCAAGAAGCGACAACAGGAGCACCGGAAACAGATCAGGTTGGGAGCCGACACATTGGCATTCAATGAGGATTTCGTCGGTGGAGGAACACGGTATAGTGTCCGCTTTTTCAAGAAGGTAACGAGGTAAGCGCCATGGTTGTGACTTACGTCTGAACGGCGCTCATCGGGACGATTAGGTCGACCTCCTCATCGAAAGCCCCCAAAACAAGATAGCGGCTACGGCGCGCCAGCTCATATAAGCCGCGCTCGGAAATCTCAGCCCATTGGTCGATATTCCGTCCGCTAAGTATTGTAAGGGCACCGATGCGTGGGTATCCTCTGGCGGAGTGCAACACAGCTCGGATTTCATCCGTGCTCCGGCTTAACGAATCAGCGACATAGTAAACGCTCTTGGCAGGTAATGGGCGTTTGAAACCAGGAGCCCGCCATACTGCCACATCGCTGGGAACATTCGTGATGAACTTGGCGGCCGATTTTGGCTGGCCCTCCGTTTCGACCACATCACCCTCAAATACCGCGGCAGCTCCCGGATCTGTAGCCAGGTAATCCGCAATGAACTCAACGAGCTTTTCTCGGGCGAGCTTCGTGTATGTTGAGTTGGCCACGCCGCCGCGATCCAGATCTGCCGGGAGCGCAGCGGCATTCGCCGGCAGGAAGGCAAATCCACCCGGCCCAGGTTGCACAGCTTGGGTGAGAAAGCGAGCTAGCTTGTCGCCTCGAGAGAGTTGCTGCCGCACGTAATTTTGAACCTGCTCGTCCGGAAGAACGACGCTCTTGATCATGGCCACCATCACTTCGGACTCATCGTACCGTCCGGAAAAATTCGCCACCATTCGCCGCTAGGATCTTTGTAATCCCAGTGCTTACCAATCGGATCGGGATGATCAAGATCGGGATGCAAACTTTCGCCGTTCGGCCCAACCCAGTTCCCTTCTTTGCTTCCGGGAGGCCCCTTCCCTTTCCACTCCCAGCCCTCTCCTGGCGAGGATGCCGGATCGTCTCCCGGCCAGCCGACCGGGCTCGGCTGTTTCTGTCCGGTGGTTTCAGTCTCAGTCGATTCGCCTTTTTCTGGGCAGTCTTCAGTTGATGAGGGCTTCTGATCGCTGAAGCCATCATCGGCTGCCTTCACGGCCTGGTACACGCCGTACCCAATCAGGCCCACTGCGGCAACACCCAGGATCGCCCACCCTATGGGACCTGCGGCAATCAACTCCGGCGCCGCCCCTGCAGCGACTGCCGCCATACGCTAGGCGTTCGCCTCCCTCGATTGCAGACGAATGGCGAGCGCGCGCATCAAGTTGTCCACCTTCTGATCGGGACGCGGAACATCTCGTCTCAGGTATTCGTTGGTCTCATGTTGTCTGTGGAATGCCGACCCGAGCGCGAGGTACAGGTAGCACCACTTGGCTATCCCACGCTCGCTGACAATGCCATACGGTTCAGCCTGAGCCTGGGCCTCCCTGATTGTCTCGTCAAGCTGGTTGTCGTTCATCGTTCTGGTCTGATCGGGAAGGTGCGTGCGCAGGTAAGCCGCTAGTCGCGACCTGAAATTCTGCTGGGCATGCCGCTCTAACTCGTCTATTTGACTTTCTCGAATGATCATGGTGACCCGCGAATTCGACTCAGCGCGTGCAGACCTGAACTCAAGATCCACAGTATACATCTTGATAGAGTTGATTGCCTCATGCTCTTGCCGCTGGCATCTGCATTGGGACTTGGGCCAGCCAAGCGGACTTGCAGCCGACCCTGCGCCGCGGGACAATGGGGTCGCATTTGAGGGAACAAAATCCATGAGTAAACACCTGACCAGGGCCGGTATGAGCCGCCGCGACCTCTTCGATACCGTTGGCAAGGCCGCCGCGGCCGGCGCCATCGCGTCTCTCGCGAGCGCCGCGGAGGAAGCTCCGCTCCATGCAGTCGCCGGGGTCGATCGCGTGACCATTCTGCCCGGCAAAACCTACCTGCGCGGGTGGACCGGCTATGGCGATCCCCCGCGTCCCGAACGGCCTCGCGGACCGCAAGCCGCACAGACGCCTGCCGCGCCACCCCCTGCTCCCACCGGCCCTCCGCCGTCCGCGCGCTGGAGCAAGGAGTCTGGCCCGGGAGAGGTGAAGTTCGAGGATCCCCAAGCCCTCGTCACGACCGCCACGTTCACGGCGCCGGGCGCATACGTCCTCAAGCTGACGGCCGATAACGGGCAGTCGAAGAGCGCGTCCACGCTGAACGTCTCGGTGGAAGCGCCGCCGCCGGCCAGGCAGCTCGATGCGGTCTACACCAGGAATTTCAAGATCAACAGCAAATTCTGGAACGCCCGCGCCAAGGCGCTGATCGTCAACTGGATTCCTCACTGCATCGATATCATCAACCGCAACGACGTCCAGCTCGGACCGGGCGGCATCGACAACTTCATCGAAGCCGGCAAGAAGCTTCGCGGCGAGCCCGCCGGCTACCATAAGGGGTACGTATTCTCGAACGCGTGGGTACACCAGACCGTCGAGGCGATGAGCATCGCGCTCATGATCGACCCGCAGGGCGACGCGGAGATCGTCAAGGCGCACGAGAAGTTTCGCGCCACGCTCGAGGATTGGATTCCCAAAATTCTGGCCGCGCAGGAACCGGACGGATACCTCCAGACCGCTTTCACGCTGGATCGCACCGGCGGCCGCGGCAACATCGTCGAGAGCAGCAAATTCCAGCATTGGGACCCGGCCCATCGCGGCGACCACGAAGGCTATACGGCGGGCTACTTCCTGGAATCGGCCATCAACCACTACCTCATGACCGGCAGGAAAGACGCGCGCCTCTACAACGCCGCCAGGAAGCTCGCCGATTGCTGGTACAACCATCTTGGGCCCGCTCCCAAGAAGCCGTGGTACGACGGCCACCAGGAAATGGAGCAGGCGCTGGTGCGCTTCGGCCGTTTCGTGAATGACATGGAAGGCGGCGGCAAGGGCGATCGATACATCCAGACCGCGAAGTTCCTCTTGGATTGCCGCTACACCGCCGCGGCGAACCCGGCTCGCGATCGGCAGGAATACGATCAGAGCCACCTTCCCGTGACACAACAGTATGAAGCCGTGGGCCACGCGGTCCGCGCTGCCTACACTTACTCCGGCATGGCCGACGTCGCCGTCGAAACGCATGACCCCGATTACCAGAGCGCGGTTCGATCGCTCTGGGACAACATCGTCAACAAGAAGTATTACCTGACCGGCGGCATCGGCAGCGGCGAGACTTCGGAAGGGTTTGGACCGAATTACTCGCTCCGCAACAATGCTTACTGCGAATCGTGCTCCAGTTGCGGCATGATCTTCTTCCACTGGAAGATGAACCTCGCCTATCACGACGCGCGCTATGTCGATAACTACGAAGAGACGATGTACAACGCGCTGCTCGGTTCGACGGATCTGGAAGCAACGCATTACTACTACACCAATCCGCTGGATGCCAGGCTCGGCCGCAGCTTGTGGCACACCTGCCCGTGCTGCGTCGGCAACA
>DATJYJ010000609.1:0-9241 GCA_035578025.1 Verrucomicrobiia bacterium | reverse complement strand
GCTGAGCGGGCACCTTCTGGCACAGCCTGCATCGTTTCAGTCCCAAATATGGCTCTGTGCCAATTATTTATAGACCTCGGGTCATCTTAGGTGATTTAGAATCAGCAGCTTGAGGGTTGGTGGACCTGGTGAGATTCGAACTCACGACCTCTTCCATGCCATGGAAGCGCGCTCCCAACTGCGCCACAGGCCCACTCTTAAGTCACACCGTGCAATTAATATAACACGCTTCGCCCAACGCCCGTTCATTGATGTGCTCAAGCACCGCTGTCTACAATGAAGCGATGCCCCACAGGCGCGTTGTTCTTTCTCTCCTCATGCTCTCCCTGATGGCGCTTGGGCTCCCCGGCTGCCTCGTACGCCGCCGGTCCATTTCCCAAAAAGGCGCCGGCGCCAACAAAAAACTCCTCGTCGCCGACCGCGAGACACTCCTCGGCATCGTCGTCCGGCAGTACGACCTCGTGCACGACTTCAGCGCCCAGGTCAATATGGTCCCCGCCCTCGGCAGTGCCGAGAAAAGCAAGATCACCGAGTACAAGGACATCCTCGCCTATATCATCTTCCGTAAACCCGCCGAGATCCGCCTCATCGGCCTCTACCCCGTCGTCCGCACCAAAGCTTTCGACATGGCTTCTACCGGTGGAGATTTCCGCCTCTACGTCCCGTCGCGCAACCGCTTCCTGGTCGGCAGCAACGAGATCCAGCAGGTCTCTGCCAACAAGCTCGAAAATCTCCGCCCCCAGCATTTCATCGACGCTATGCTCGTCCGCCCCGTCGATACCGTCAAAGAGAAAGTCCTGATGGAGAACTATACCGACGAGGACAACGCCTTCTACGTCCTCCACGTGATCCACGAGAACGGCAACGGGCAGTTGCTCCTGGCGCGCACCATCTGGTTTGCGCGCGACAACCTGATGCTCGCCCGCCAGTTGATTTTCGACGCCGACGGCAATATCCTCACCGACGCCCGCTACAGCGAATGGAAAGCCTACGACAACGTGCCCTTCCCCAAGCACATCGAGATCAACCGCCCGCGCGACGAATACGCCGTCGTCATTGATATCGTAAAGATGGATATCAATAAGGGCGTCACCCAGGACAAGTTCGTTCTGGAGCAGCCCGAAGGTACGGTGCTGCAAGTGGTCGGCCAGCAGCCTGCCCAGCCGCCAGCTCCGCCCGTGCCGCCAGCCAAAGGAAAAAAGAAAAAGAATTGACCGGCAAACTCGTACTCGAAAACCTGAAGCACCGGCCCATGCGCAGTCTGCTGAGTATTCTGCTCATCGGCGTGCCCGTGACTCTCATCCTCTGCCTTGTCGGCCTCAGCCGCGGCTTCATCGAGGATTCGCAGCGCCGCGCCCGCGGCGTCGGCGCCGATGTCCTCATCCGTCCCAAGGGCAGCTCGATGCTCTCGCTCGGCTACTCCATGCCCGCGGCGCTGGTCGACTACTTCCACCAGCAGCCCCACGTGCAGATCGCCACCGGCGTGCTCAACGCGACCGTCGAAGGCGTCACGCTCGGCGCCAGCGGCGTGGATCCCAAGGTCTTCGCCGAGATGAGCGGCGGCTTCCTCTTCCGCTCCGGCGGCACGTTCCAGGGTCCCGACGACGTCATCATCGACGACTACTACGCCGAACAGAAGAAGTACCGCGTGGGCGACAAGGTCAAAATGCTCAATCACGAGTGGCGCGTGTCGGGCATCATGGAGAGCGGCAAGCTCTCCCACATCATCGTGCCCCTCGCCACCATGCAGGAGGTCAAAGGGGAAGCCGGCAAAGTCAGCCAGATCTACCTCAAGCTCGACAACCCGGCCAACACGAAGATCGTTATCGACGCCCTCAATCACGACCCCAGGCTCGGCGGCGACTACCCGATCTACCCGATGGAAGAGTACACCTCACTGCTCAGCGTCAACAACATTCCCGGCCTCAAGCCGTTCACTTACGTGATCGTCGGCATCGGCGTGGTCATCGGGTTCGCCGTGGTCTGCCTCTCCATGTACATGGCGGTGTTGCAGCGCACGCGCGAGATCGGCATCCTCAAGAGCCTCGGCGGATCCAAAGGCTTCATCCTCCGCATCATTCTCGCCGAAGCGCTCATGCTCGGCGTCGGCGGCACCATTCTCGGCATCATCATGAGCTACGGCGCGTACTGGCTCATCCGCACGCTGGTTCCCGCATCCTTCCCCATGATCATCGTTCACGCGTGGTGGCCGATCGCCGGCGCCATCACTCTGGTCGCCACGGGACTCGGCGCCCTGTATCCCGGTCTCAGTGCCGCCGCGCACGACCCCATCGAGGCGCTGGCGTATGAGTAGCGGCATCATCGAAATCCGCGATCTGCACAAGACCTACCGAGTCGGCAAGGTCGATGTGCCCGCGCTTCGCGGCGTCGACCTCACCGTGCAGGGCGGCGAGTTCCTCTCCATCGTCGGTCCTTCCGGCTCGGGCAAATCGACGCTCTTCCACATTATCGGCGGCCTCACTCCGCCGACCTCGGGCGAAGTGCACGTGGACGGCCAGGACCTCTCCGCCCTTTCCGACGCCGGCCGCACCCGGATGCGCAAGCGCACAGTAGGCTTCGTCTTCCAGAAGTTCAACCTGCTGCCCAACCTCACCGCGCGCGACAACATCGCTGTCGCCCGCCACATCGCCGGGCTGGATCACAAGCCCACGGCGGAGTTCGACGAGGTGCTCAGGCTGTTGGGCATCTCCCACCGCCTTGACCACAAGCCCGCCGCACTCTCCGGCGGCGAGCAGCAGCGCGTGGCCATCGCGCGCGCCATCGTCAAACATCCTGCCATCCTGCTCGCCGACGAGCCCACCGGCAATCTGGACACCGAGAACTCCAGGGCGGTGCTGGAAGTCCTCCGCGACCTGAATCAGCGCCTCGGCCAGACCATCCTCATGATCACCCACAATCCCGAGGCCGCCGAGTACGGGCATGCCATCGTCCACATGCGCGACGGCAGGATCGTGGAGCGCCGATAACAACTCGGGGCAGGTCGGTAACCTGCCCCACTTACACCACCTCTAAGATCAGGCACTTGAGGTAGAGCGTTTCCGGAACGGTCAGCAGGATCGGATGGTCCTGCGCCTGCGTGCGGCGCTCGGCCACGCGCAGGGTGCGGTTGGCATCGAGCGCGGCTTGCGCGATCAGTTCCAGGAAGCTCGCCTCGCTCACATGGTAGGAGCACGAGCAGGTCACCAGCACGCCGCCGGGCGAGAGAAGGCGCAGGGCGCGCAGGTTGATCTCCTTGTACGCGCCCAAGGCCGGATCGAGGTTACGCCGGCTCTTGGCGAAAGCCGGCGGGTCCATCACGACGAGCGAGAACTGGCGGCGCGCGCTGGCATATCCCGCCAGCACGTCGAACACGTCCGCCTCGCGGAACTCGACGTTGCCGATCCCATTGGCGGCGGCATTGGCACGAGCGGTCTCCAGCGCGGGCCCGGACGAATCCACCGCCTCCACCGACTCGCATTTCCCCGCCAGGTGGAGCGCGAAGCCGCCCGTCGAGGTGAAGCAATCGAGCGCGCGCCCGCCGCGTGCATGCTTCGCCGCGGCAGGATAGTTTTCTCGCTGGTCCAGAAAGATGCCGGTCTTCTGGCCGTGGACGAGGTCCGCCTGAAAGGCGAGGCCGTTCATGCGCACCGCGACCGGCCCGAGAGTTTCACCGGAGAGCACCGCTGTCTCGAGCGGCAGCTCCTCTTTCGCGCGCACCGCGGCGTCGTTACGTGCAACGATCGCCCTGGGGTGGAAGATCTCTTCCAGGCAGGAGACGATTTCGCCTTTGGCGGTGTCCATGCCCTGATCGAGCGTCTGGATGGTCAGATACCCGGCGTAGCGATCGACAATCAGCGCGGGCAGTAGGTCGGCCTCGGCGTGGACCACGCGGTAGGCATCCGAGTTGCGCACCACGCGGCGCCGATGCTCCTCAGCGGCGCGCAGCCTGCGCAGGAAGAATTCGCGGCCGATCTCTTCCACCTGGGACGAAAGCATCCGCAGCGAAATCTGGCTGGCGGAGCTATAGTGGGCCGTGCCCAGCGGCCGCCCGCGCTGGTCGGCCACTTTGACCGCCTGCCCCGGCTGGGCGCCGTTTCGATCGAGAATGTCGCTCGCGAAGATCCACGGGTGGCCGGAAGCGACCCGGCCGGCCGCTTTCCGGTTCACGCGGACTTCGTTCATCGCATCGCCTGCAGGCGGGCGATCCGGTCCTCAGTGGAGGGGTGCGTCGAAAACAGCCGCATCAGGCTTTCGCCGGTGAACGGCTTGACGATGAACATGTGCGCCGTGGACGGGCTGGCGTCCAACGGGATGCGCTTCGACCAGGTATCCAGCTTCTGCAGTCCGCCGATCAGCGGATAGGGAGAGCCCACGTACTTGGCGCTGGCCGCGTCGGCGTCGTACTCGCGCGAGCGGCTGATCGCCATCTGGATGAGGGCCGCAGCGAGGGGCGCCAGGATCATCATGGCGATGGCCGCGATCGGGTTGCCGCGGTCTTCATCGTCGCGGCTGCCGCCGAACCAGAAGGCCATGCGCGCGAGGAATGTGATCGTGCCCGCGAGCATGGCGGCCACGGAGCTGATGAGGATGTCACGGTGCAGGACGTGGCCGAGCTCATGCGCGATCACGCCCTCGATCTCGTTATCGTTCATCAGCTTGAGAATACCGACGGTAAAGGCGACCGAGGCGTGGCCCGGATTCCGCCCGGTGGCGAACGCGTTGGGGGATTCTTCCGGGATGATCCAGAGCTTGGGCATGGGCAGACCCATGCGCTGCGCCAGCCCGCGGACAATCGGCGCGACCCGGCGATACACTTCGGGATTTTCGGTTTCCGACACCGGCTGGGCCGAATAGCTCATCAACGCGATCTTGTCGGAGAAGAAGTAGCTGGCCAGGTTCATGATCGCGGTGACGACGAAGGCTATGTAAAGGCCCTGGCGGCCGGCGATGGCCTGGCCGCCGACAAGAAGTATCGCGCTCAGCAGCGCGAGAAGCATTGCGGTTTTGAGGGCGTTCATTGGGTGACCTCCGAAGGACAGACTGAAGCCTGTCCCACAGAAGAAAAGGTAAGGGAACCATCGGGGGCGGCATCGACCTTTACCGTGTCGCCTTCGGGGAAATCGCCCGAGAGAAGCTTCAGGGCAAGCGGGTCCTGCACCAGCCGCTGGATCGCGCGCCGCATCGGCCGCGCGCCGTACTGCGGGTCGTAGCCTTCGGAGATGATGGCTTCTTTCGCCGCCGGCGTGACCTCCATCTTCAGCTTACGATCCTTGAGGAGCTTCGCGACGCTCGCCAGTTGGATATCGACGATCTGGGAGAGGTGCTCGCGCGTGAGCTGGTTGAAGACGATGATGTCGTCGATGCGATTCAGGAACTCCGGCCGGAACTGCATCTTGAGCGTATCCAGCAGGCGCTTGCGCGTATCCGCGGTGCGCTGGTCGCGGGCATGAACCGAAAAGCCGATGGTATTTTTCTCCACCATCCCGGTACCCACGTTGCTGGTCATCACGATCACCACGTTTTTGAAGCTCACCGTGCGGCCCTGGCCGTCGGTCAGGCGCCCGTCGTCGAGAATCTGCAACAGCGTGTTGAACACCTCCGGATGCGCCTTCTCGATTTCGTCGAACAGCACTACCGAGTATGGACGGCGCCGCACCTGCTCGGTGAGCTGCCCGCCTTCATCGTAGCCCACATAGCCGGGAGGCGCGCCGATCATGCGCGCCACGGCATGCCGTTCCTGGTACTCGCTCATGTCGACGCGGATCATGGCCTTGTCGTCGTTGAACAGGTACGCGGCGAGGGCGCGCACCAGCTCCGTCTTGCCGACGCCGGTGGGCCCGAGGAAGATGAAACTGCCAATGGGCCGGTTCGGATCGCTGAGGCCGGCGCGATTACGCAGGATGGCGTTCGACACGAGCCGCACGGCCTCATCCTGCCCGACGACGCGATCTTTCAGGCGCTCGGGCATATGCACCAGCTTCTGAATTTCGCCTTCCATCATGCGGGTCACCGGAATGCCGGTCCACTTGGCGACGATGCGAGCGATATCGTCCTCGCCGATCTCCTCCTTGAGCAGCGCGTTTTCCTTGATGGCCTCCAGCGCAGCTTCGGCGGTCTGGATGTCTTTTTCGATCTGCGAGAGGCGGCCGTAGCGGAGTTGGGCGGCCTTCTCCCAATCGCCGGCGCGGCTGGCCTTCTCCTCTTCCTGGCGCAGCGTGTCCTGCTCTTCCTTGAGCTGGCGAACGCGGGCGATGGCCTCCTTTTCCCGGTTCCAGCGCTCCTTGAGGACCGCCGCCTGGCCGCGAATCGCCTCGAGCTCGCTCTCCACGTGGCGGAGCCGCTCGTGCGAACCGGCGTCCTTTTCCTTGGTGAGCGCCTGGCGTTCGATCTCGAGATGGGAGATGCGCCGGTCGAGGTCGTCGATCTCGATAGGCATGGAGCCGATCTGCAAGCGCAGCGCGCTGCCGGCTTCGTCGATCAGGTCTATGGCCTTGTCCGGCAGAAACCGGTCGGTGATGTAGCGCTGCGAGAGCACCGCGGCCGCGATGATGGCCGAATCCTTGATGCGCACTCCGTGGTGGATCTCGAACTTCTCTTTGAGCCCGCGCAGGATGGCGATGGTGTCGTCGATGGTGGGCTCACCCACCATCACGGTCTGGAAGCGGCGCGCCAGGGCGGCGTCCTTTTCGACGTGCTTCTTGTATTCGTTGAGCGTGGTGGCGCCGACGCAGCGCAGCTCGCCGCGTGCCAGTGCCGGCTTGAGCAGGTTGGCCGCGTCGATGGCGCCCTCCGCCCCGCCCGCGCCCACGAGCGTGTGCAGCTCGTCAATGAAGCACAGGATCTCGCCGTTGGAATCGATGATTTCCTTGACCACGGCTTTGAGCCGGTCTTCGAACTCGCCGCGGAACTTGGTGCCGGCTATCATGCTGCCCAGGTCGATGGCGACCAGACGCTTGCCCTTGAGCTGCTCGGGCACGTCGCCGCGCACGATGCGTTGCGCCAGCCCTTCGACGATGGCGGTCTTGCCAACGCCGGGCTCGCCGATGAGCACGGGGTTATTCTTGGTGCGCCGGCTGAGCACCTGCATCACGCGCCGGATTTCGTCGTCGCGGCCGATCACGGGATCGAGCTTTCCTTGCCTGGCCGACTCGGTCAGATCGTGGGCATAGCGTTCCAGGGCCTGGTACTTGCTTTCGGGATTCTGATCGGTGACGCGCTGCGATCCGCGAATCGCCACCAGGGCTTTGAGGATGGCGTCGTGGGTGGCGCCGGCGCGGTCCAAAAGCTGGCCGGCGGGATCGCCGCGCTGCTCGGACATGGCGAGCAGCAGATGCTCGGTGGATACGAATTCGTCTTTGAAACGGATGGCTTCGTCGAAGGCGTGCTCCAGGATCTGGTTGAGGGGCTGGGAGAGATACATTCCCGGCTGCATGCCGGCGGTCTTGGGGAGGTTGGCCATCTGGCGGTTGGCTTCGGAGACGATGGCATCCGGGTGTACGCCGCACTTCTCCAAGACCGGGCGCACGATACCTTCTTTTTCTTCGGCCAGCGCGGCGAGAAGGTGGAGGGGGAACAATACCTGGCCCTGATTCTTCTCGGCGATGCCTTGGGCTTGCTGGAGTGCTTCCTGCGCTTTCTGAGTCAGTTTGTCGAGACGGAACATTATTAAGACCCCCTGAGACAACAATAGGGCAGGTGTGGGGTCAGCGGCCATTTTGGCCCCCAGCCTCACCTGCCCTTCCAGCCGAGACCTGTCTCGGCGGCTTAAGACTTACTCCTGGACAGCGACTTTGATCTGGCGCGGTTTGGCAGCTTCCTTTTTGGGCAGTGTCACGGTGAGCACGCCGTTGCGATAGGACGCGTTGATTTTGTCGGTGTCGAAGGCACTAGGCACGGCGAAGCTGCGTACGAAGCTGCCGTAGCTGCGCTCGATCCGGTGGAAACCCTTTCCGGAATCCTTCTTTTCCTCGAACTTGCGTTCACCGGCGATGGTGAGTGTCTGATTCTCCATGCGAACGTCGATGTCCTTCAGACTGACGTCGGGAACATCCGCCTTGAGCACGAGTTCGTTCTCGGTCTCATAGATATCGACGGCCGGAGCCCAGGGACGGTTGGTCTGGGGCTCGGTGAAGAAACGGCTGAAAGCATCTTCGAACTGGCGCAGGCCAGCCAGCGGATCGTAATGCGTGAGAGACATGGTTTTGAAACTCCTCATTGGTTGAATTCTCTGAGAGGCCTTCCAAGACCTCATCTGGAAACCAGCATAAAACTTGAGTGCTAAATTGTCAAGTATATTTTAGCGCTTCATTTGAATGCCTTGGGTGGGGGCCAAATCCGTGGGAAATCCCCTTCGGCATTTTGGCGACTTTGTTTTTTTTCAACGACTTGGCTGGCTTCGTTTTTCCCACAGTGTTTCTGATGGCCGGATTTGCCATCCCGCCGCCTTTCGCCGGGGGCACGCCTGGCCTCCCCCTGGTGGGAGGCTAGCACACGGAATCATGGCGTTTTCGCTTCTGGGGGTGTAAGTTGCTTCCTGTCAATCCGAGGTTTTCGTGTTGTCGGCGTGATTCCCCGATCCGTGCCCGGGAACACCGGCAAGCGCCGCGCCTCGGGAGTTTCGCCCAAGGGGCATCTCGAGAAGTGGCCCAGCAAGCCTTCGATTGCCGCCGCCGGAGTGAGCCGTACCGTTACAGGACGCGCATTGCCGGATGCGGGCACGTCCACCTGGGGACCTTCCAACCTGTAGCCAGCGATCTTCACGTACCCTGCGGCGGAGCAGTCGATCCAGTACCTGCCCGGGCGGACGTCGGCCAGCTGGAACTTGCCCTCGATATCGGTTTTGATCAACGCGCTGGAATTGAGTTCCGTGACCAGTCCGATGCCGACATGAGCACCTGCTATTGGCAATCCGGTGATTTCATCGACGACGGCGCCGGAAACTATACTGCCGTGTTCTTGAGCTATTAGTACGGTCGCGATGAGTCCAACGAGAATTCGACCCACAGCCCGACGCTATCACCGAGTGGCCTGGAGTGCCAGGGGTGCGTCGCTAGTTGCCGCGTGCCCGCCGATGGGAGGCTAGCACAGGGAATCGGCGCGTTTTCGGTTCGGGGGCTGTAAGTCACTTGCTGTCAATTCTGAGGTCTCCGTATCGTCGGCATGATTCTCGCGACGTCACGCCAAATCCTCCTGGAATCGGGGTCAAGCACCGATGCGACACAAGGCACCAGGCGCCTCACCG
>DATJYJ010000608.1:0-3361 GCA_035578025.1 Verrucomicrobiia bacterium | reverse complement strand
GTCGGACGGGCTGATGCTCAACAATCCGGCGGCCGAGTTGAGAATTCCGAGAAAGTGTCAGCCGGGACGCGACCTGCGCCCGCTAACGGAAGAGGAGGTGAACACGTATCTGGAGGTCTTCGATCTCCGGGAGAAGTTGATCGCGAGGCTCGCAATCTTCGAGGGAATGCGGCCTGGAGAGATTTTGGCGCTCCGGTGGAAGTCCTTCGCCGGGGAGACGGTCCAGGTCGCGGAGCGCGTCTACAAGCGGGTGCTCAACACGCCGAAGAACGGCAAGACCCGCGAGGGCGCGATCTCCGACGGCACGCTCTAGTTGTTGAAGGAGTGGGCCGGCCTGGCGCAGGACCCATCGCCCGATGGGTTCGTGTTCCCCTCGGAGAGGATTGTCACGCCGCTGTCGCTGGACAACCTATGGCGGCGGAACATGTATCCGAAACTGGCCAATGCCGGCTTGGCATGGGCGACGTTCCAAGTGCTGCGCAAGACCAACGCCAGCCTGTCCAAGAAGGCGGGCGTCGATCCGAAGGTTGCCTCCGACCAGAGGGGCCACGGGCTCGGCGTCAGCATGGAACCTGAGCTATGCACAGCGAGGATGCCGCACGTGCAGTCGGAATTGGCGTGAACCATTTGGGGACCCCTAAACATGCGGTAAAACAGAAGTTCTGCGAAGTTCGCAGTTTCGCAGACCACCCCCACGGAGGTCACCCAAATGGTTACAGACAAAAAAGAGAATAGCCGTAAAGCGCCCGGAAAACAAGCCCCCGAAGCGACCTTATCGGAGCCTAATAAAATCGGGGCTTCCACACCGTATGACTTCAACGGTAAGAATCTGACGCCGTACGGTGGACTGCTCCCGGTGATTACGATGCTGGAGAAACTCGGCTTCCAGTCCCTGGTGGAACAGACGCTGACATCGAAGCGAATTCCCCGTGCCATGGACCTGTACCGGTTCGTGCTGGGAATCGTGCTGGGTCTCTACATCGGCTTTCCGCGGCTGAATCAACTGCGCTTCATCGCCCGAGACCCGATCCTGACAGGCATTCTGAAGATCGGCAAGCTGCCGGTACAATCCACATTCTGGAGATTCGTCAATGGCCTCCATCGGCAAATCGCCCGACAGTTGCTGACCATTATGCGAATCATGCGGGAACGAGTCTGGGCGGCGGCCAATGTGAAACTGGAGGTCGTCACCATCGACACTGACACCACGGTGCACACGCTGTATGGCAGGCAGATGGGGGGACGCAAGAGCTACAACCCGAAGAACAAAGGCAAGAAGAGTTACCAGCCGATGCTGACGTTTATCGCGGAGACACGGGAATACGTCTGGGGCGAATTGCGCAACGGGGATCGGCCCTCCGGCAAACAGATTGGCGACCACATACGGAGTGCGTGTGCGGCCTTGCCGCCGGGCGTGAAGCAGATCTACGGTCGGGTCGATTCGGGATTCTACTGCCGGGAAGCGGTCGAGGGGTACGAAGAATGCAACGTCCGGTTCGTGATCTCGGCGCGCAAGACGTCCCGACTGGTGGAAGAACTGCGCCAGGCCGAGTGGAAGCCGTCGAAGAAAACCGATGCTGGATGGGAGTGTGAATTCCGCTATCAGCCGCATGGGTGGAAGAAGGAATATCGGTTCATAGCGCTGCGCTATGAGAAAACGCGCGAGGAAATGGCGTCTGAGGCGACCGAACAGTACCAGTTGTTCGAAGCCAGCCAGTACAAGTACCGGGTATTCGTGACCGACTTCAGCGAGCCCATCGACTTCGTGGTCTGGTTTTACAACCAGCGCGGGGGCGCGGAAAACCTGATCAA
This sequence comes from Verrucomicrobiia bacterium, assembly GCA_035578025.1. Classification (GTDB taxonomy): domain Bacteria; phylum Acidobacteriota; class Terriglobia; order Bryobacterales; family Bryobacteraceae; genus Solibacter. The sequence goes on along the minus strand of DATJYJ010000608.1, from coordinate 1,549 downwards.
AGAGGCGAACAACGATGCCGGGCTGGCGGCGCACCCCTCGGGTCGCTTCGATGTGAACTGCAATCATTTCCAGTTGGCCATGCTGGCTTACAACCTGAACTGTTGGCTGATGCTGTTCAATCGCGAACCGCAGGACGACGCTACGGCACTGCAACACACGACTCTGGCGACCTCGCGGCTGCGCTTTCTGTTCGTGGCCGCCAAAATCTGGCGTCACGCAGGTCGCACCGGGGTGAGCTACAGCGACCACTACGAGGAAAAGGGAGTGTTCGACCGGCTGATGGATCGACTGCGCCGAATCGTGCAGCGCGGCCAGGGTTTTGGGCCGGTGATGGCGCCGGCCCTGCGCTGAAATCTTCCCCGCCGGCGCCGCGACTGCTGTGCATAAAACTTTATGCACAGGCTTGCAAGCGCAATGGAGCCAGTAACTTCGACGCGGGGATTGGCGGGAGCGGACTTTCGGGAGGGAGGCGAAGCAGTAGAAAACTGAACGGACTTACTCAACCAAGAGTGGCATCATTCCAGCGAGCCAGCGCTCGCAACGCCGATTGTGTGCATAATCCAGGTAGAAAGCCCATCACTGCCGGCCGGCTGCCGTGCGCGGTCCAAAAGGGCAGGCCGGGAGGCCTACCACACAAAACGCGCGCTGATCTGCGCCCGGCGGGCGTTCGTGCCATCGGGGTAGCCTTGCGACGCGATGCCCATGCCGAGATTGGGCACCGGCCGGAGGATGCCGTTCGATGCCTCGAAGGCCACGGTACTCACGGCCGTGTTCGAGACGTGATTGAATACGTTGAAGGCCTCGAAGTTCACATGTAACTCGTGACGCTCGGTCAGCGGAAGCACCTTAGTAAGTCGCGCGTCGGTGCGGACTAACTGGTCGATCGGCAAACTACTCGGCGGAACAAACGGCACGCGCGTCGAGCCGCCGAATCCATTCAGCGTGTCGTTGAAGGCCGCGTTCGGAAAAGGCACGCCCGAAACCAGCACCGTCGGAGTGGCCGGCTGCGTGGAGGCGCAGGTGGTGATCTGCGAAAGCCGCCAGCCGGAGGCCAGCCAGCGCTCCAGGCCGCCATTCCTGATCGCCGGCTTGGGCTCCCAGGTCGAACTGAAGACCAGCCGGTGCCGCTGATCGAGCTGCGACGAGGCCTTCTCGGCCCGGTAGTCGCCGTTCCAAAGCGTCCGCGGGCCATCGGCAAAAAAGATGTTGTCCGCTCCCCCGCCCTGATTGTCGTCGATGGCGTGCGACCACGTATACGAGAGGAAGCCTTCGAATTGCCGCGACAGGTGCTTGCGCAACTGCACCACCAGGCCGTTGTAGTAGCTGTTGCCGCCCGATTCCACGCTGTTCACCCGCCGCCATTCCGGATTGACGCGATTCACCAGCCGGTAAGTGGGCGTCGTGAACTGGCCCACCGGCTTGCCGTTGGCATCGTCGATCTGGTAAGTCACCGGCGGACCGGTAGGACCGATATTTAAGTCGCGCACGGTCGTCAGGTGCAGTCCGCGGCTCCACAACCACGAGACGCTCAGGTTCAGATTCGGCGAA
>DATJYJ010000607.1:0-16892 GCA_035578025.1 Verrucomicrobiia bacterium | reverse complement strand
CCCGCGATATTCGGCGTGCCCGCCTCGAACTTGTACGGCAGATCGTTGTACGTGGTCTTGGCGAATGTCACCACCTTGATCATGTCGCCGCCGCCCTGGTAGGGAGGCATGGCGTTCAGCAGTTTCGCCTTGCCGTAGAGGATGCCGATCCCCGTAGGCCCGAAAACCTTGTGGCCGCTCATGGTGTAGAAGTCGGCGTCGAGCGCCTGAACGTCTACCTTGATGTGCGGTGCCGCCTGCGCGCCATCGATCAGTACCAGCGCGCCGGCCTTGTGCGCCATCTCGATGATCTGGCGGATCGGGTTGATGGTGCCGAGCGCGTTGGACACGTGCGCCACCGCTACCATCCGCGTACGCGGGTTGAGCAGCTTTTCGTACTCCTCCATCAGCAGCTCGCCGCGGTCGTTCATCGGGATCACGCGCAGCGTGGCGTTCTTTTCCTCGCACAGCATCTGCCAGGGAACGATGTTGGAGTGGTGCTCCATCGCCGAAATGACGATCTCGTCGCCTTCCTTGACGAACTTGCGTCCCCAGGAACTGGAGACAAGATTGATGCCTTCTGTGGTGCCGCGCACGAAGATCAGCTCTTCGTTCTTTTTGGCGTGGAGGAATTTGCGGACCTTGACGCGCGTTTCTTCGTAAGCCGCGGTTGAGCGCTGGCTGAGCTCGTGGACCCCGCGGTGGATATTGGCGCAATCGACTTCGTGGAAGCGGCGGATGGCATCCACCACCACCGAGGGCTTCTGCGCGGTGGCAGCGGAATCCAGGTACACCAGGGGCTTTCCGTGGACGGTCTGCTTGAGCACCGGAAAGTCTTCCCGGATTGCGTCCACGTCGAAGCGGGTTTCCCCTGGACGCGGAGGCGCGGAGGCACGGAGGTCTGCAGAGCTAGTGGGCATGGAATTTCTCAAAGAGGGTTTTTTCCAGAGAATCCCTCAAACCGCGAACTTTGATGCGGTCGACAATATCCTGCGCGAAGGCGTAGATCAGCAGGCTGCGCGCTTCATTCGCGCCGATTCCGCGCGAACGCAGGTAGAACATCATCTCCGCATCGAGCTGGCCGATAGTCGCGCCGTGGGTGCAGCGCACGTCGTCGGCCAAGATCTGCAGCTCGGGCTTGGTATCGATCACGGCTTCGTCGGAGAGAACCAGATTTTTGTTGGTCTGCTTCGAGTCGGTCTTCTGCGCGTCCTTGCGGACGATGATCTTTCCGTTGAATACCGCGTGGGCGCTGCCGTCGAGGATGCCCTTGTAAAGCTCGTGGCTGGTGGCGTGCGGCTTGGCATGGTCGATGGCAGTGTGATTGTCCACGTGCTGTGTGCCGTTCACGATGTACAGCCCGTTCAGGGTGGCCTCGGTCCCTTCGGAGAGCGTGGCGTTGGAATCGTGGCGGGCCAGCGCGGCGCCCAGCGAAATCGAGTGCGTGGAGAAATTAGCGCTGCGGCCCAGCGTGGCGTGCATGGTGGCGATGTGGAACGCGTCGAGCGATTCCTGCTGGACCTTGTAATGATCGACCACCGCGCCATCTCCGGCCACGACCTCTGTTACCGCATTGGTGAAGTAGCGGCCGGTACCTTTGTAGGTCTCGACGATGGTGCATTGAGAGCCGGAGCCCACCAGGATAAGCGTTCGAGGATTGTAGGACAGGCCTTCAGCCTGTCCAGCCTCATACGTGATCTGAATCGGCTCTTCGACTACCGTGTTCCGCGGCACGCGAATCGCGGCCGGCTGGTTCAAGAACGCCGTGTTCAACGCCACGAACGCGTTGTCTGCAAACGATGCGTGCCGCCCCAGATGCGGCTCGGCTTCGGAGAGATCAACTCCGTACTTGCTGGACAGGCTGAAGGCCTGTCCCACCTTCCACATGCCTCGTGCGATCGGAGCCACGTTGGTGAAGCGCCATTCTTCGTTGTGCGTGGTGGGGAAGCCCAGCTCGACGAAACGGCGGAAGGCTCTCTCGCGCAGCTCCTGAATCCACGGTGCAGCTTGCGGGAGTGCCGTGAACTGCTCCAGCCAGGCGCCGGTCTGTTCGGCGATCGCGCTCATCGGACGACAGTCTCCTCTTCGTCCTCGATGCCAAGGCCGGCGTAGCCGCTCTCTTCGAGCTGCAGCGCCAGTTCCTTGCCGCCCGATTTCACGATCCGGCCCTGCGACAACACGTGCACGAAATCCGGAACGATGTAATTCAGCAAGCGCTGGTAGTGGGTCACCACGATCATCGACCGCTCCGGCGCGCGCAGAGCGTTCACGCCGCCCGCCACCGTGCGCAGCGCGTCGATGTCCAGGCCGGAATCGGTCTCGTCCAGGATAGCCAGCCGCGGCTCCAGCACGGCCATCTGGAAAATCTCGTTGCGCTTCTTCTCGCCGCCCGAAAAGCCGGTGTTCACGGGACGATTCAGCAGCGTCTGGTCCATGTCCATGAGCTTCATCTTTTCCCGGACCAGGTTCAGAAAATCCATGGCGTCGAGCTCTTCTTCACCTTTCGCCTTGCGGATGGTGTTGAGCGCAGCCTTGAGGAAATACATGTTGCTCACGCCCGGAATCTCCACCGGATACTGGAACGCGAGGAACACGCCTTCGCGGGCACGCTCTTCGGGGTCCATTTCGAGCAGGTCCTTGCCGTCATACGTGACCGAGCCCTCGGTCACGTTGTAAATCTCGCGCCCGGCGAGCACACCGGCCAGCGTGCTCTTGCCACTGCCGTTGGGGCCCATGATGGCATGGACTTCGCCCGGGTTCACGGTGAGCGAAATCCCCTTCAGAATTTCACGGTCGCCAACAGTGGCGTGCAGATCTTTGATTTCGAGTAACGACATTCCTTATCCAACACTTCCTTCTAAACTGACACCCAGCAGCTTCTGGGCTTCCACCGCGAACTCCATGGGGAGTTCCTTGAAAACTTCCTTACAGAAGCCGTGCACGATCATGCTCACCGCGTCTTCCGTGGAGAGGCCGCGCTGCCGGCAATAGAAAATCTGGTCCTCGCCGATCTTCGAAGTCGAGGCCTCGTGCTCCACCTGCGAAGACGTATTCTTCACTTCCAGGTACGGGAACGTGTGCGCCCCGCACTGGTCGCCCAGGAGCATCGAATCGCACTGCGAGTAGTTGCGCGCCCCGGTGGCCGACTTCAGAATCTTCACCCCGCCGCGGTACGTGTTCTGCCCGTGCCCGGCGGAGATGCCCTTACTCACGATCGTGGAGGTGGTGTTCTTCCCGATGTGGATCATCTTGGTGCCGGTGTCCGCCTGCTGCCAGTTGTTGGTCAGCGCGACCGAATAGAACTCGCCCACCGAGTTGTCTCCGATCAGCAGGCAGCTCGGGTACTTCCAGGTGATGGCGGAGCCGGTCTCCACCTGCGTCCAGGAGATCTTCGAATTCACGCCCCGGCACGCGCCGCGCTTGGTGACGAAGTTGTAGATGCCGCCCTTGCCTTCCTTATCGCCGGGATACCAGTTCTGCACCGTCGAATACTTGATCTGGGAGTTGTCCAGCGCCACCAGTTCGACCACGGCGGCGTGAAGCTGGTTGGTGTCGCGCATCGGCGCGGTGCAGCCTTCCAGGTAGCTGACGTACGCGCCTTCGTCGGCGACGATCAGCGTCCGCTCGAACTGTCCCGTGTCCTTGGCGTTAATGCGGAAGTAGGTGGAAAGCTCCATCGGGCAGCGCACGCCCTTGGGCACGTAGCAGAAGCTGCCGTCGCTGAACACCGCGGAGTTGAGCGCCGCGAAGAAATTGTCGCTGGTGGGAACCACCGAGCCCAGGTACTGCCGCACCAGATCGGGATGCTCCTGCACGGCTTCCGAGAAGGAGCAGAAGATGATCCCCATCGCCTTCAGCTTTTCTTTGAACGTGGTGGCGACCGAGACGGAATCGAACACCGCGTCCACCGCGACGCCGGCCAGCAGTTCCTGCTCCTTGAGCGGGATGCCAAGCTTTTCGTAGGTCTTCAGCAGCTCGGGATCGACCTCGTCCAGGCCCTTCGGCCCGTCCTTCTTGGTCTTCGGCGCCGCGTAATAAATAATGTCCTGGTAGTCGATCGCCGGGTAGTGGACGTTGGCCCAGGTTGGCTCCTTCATGGTGAGCCAGTGCTGATAAGCCTTAAGCCGCCATTCCAGAAGCCACTCCGGCTCGTTCTTTTTCCGCGAAATCAGGCGGATCACGTCCTCGTTCAGGCCGCGCGGGATGGCGTCCGCCTCGATGTCCGTGACGAACCCCCACTTATATTCCTGATTCGCAAATGTTTCGATCGTGTTGGTGGAATCGCTCACCCGGATGCACTCCTAACCTGTTGGGACGCTTCTATTTTCTCTAATCTGTACTTCTTAGTCAAGATTACGCATTTAATGGATGCGGAAGCGGGGCGAATGGGTGCAGGTTGGGGGCGGGTGGGAGAGAATACCGCTGGGGCAGGTCCTCAACGGGCCTGCCCCGGCCGGGGGTCACTTGTAGGTGGCGACGGCGGCCGCTTCATCCTCATACACTTCGAACACCGTGTACAGCTTGGTCAACAGGAGCAGGTCCTTGACGCGTTTCGTCAGGTTCAACAACTTCAGTTGCCCCCCTTGATTGTTGATGGTGGCAAAGCTGGCCACCAGGTCGCCGATTCCCGTGCTGTCCAGGGCCGTGACCCCGCCCAGGTCCAGCAGGATCTTTTTGTGCCCCGCCACCAGCAGGTCGCGGAGTGAGTGCCGCAGCGTGCCGGCGCCGTGCCCCAGTGTCAGGCGGCTCGGGGCGTCTACAATACTGACGCCGTTCACCTCTCGAACGCTCAATTCTGTGCTCATAAATATCTCCCTTTTCTTATTGCTGCTCCTCCGCGACCGGGGTCCACGACTGGTCGGGGTTGAAGCGTTCCATCTTATTGAATTCAGTTAGTGTTGTGGGCCCGAGGTCCTTCTGATAAACCACGCCGTCATGGCTGACGATGAAGGTGAGCACACCGGTCACCCCGTATTCAGAGGGCGCGGCGACCAGGGCGAAGCCCCCGATCATGATCCCCTTCACCACAAAGTCCATTTCACCCAGTGGCGCCGCGGGGCCCTGGCCCTTCAGGATCTTGAAGTAATACCCATGGTAAGGCTCCGCGCTGCTGGTGTAGCCCTGTTCAATCGCCTTGGCGATGTTTTCGCCGATGGGACCGGCCCAAGTGCCGTCGGAGTTCTGCCAGGCCAGACCGTCCTGCTTGCCGGGTGTGCTCACGATGCGCTGGGCGTACTGGTTTACGTCGTAAATCTCGCGCTGCCGCAAGGCGTATTCCTCCTGCGCTTCCACGTATCCGTGGCAGACGTCGATGGCGTCGTTCTCGTTCGCTCCGATGCGGCGGTACAACAACTCCTGCCGGCCGGCCTTGGCGTCGAAAGACCACTTGCCGCCCTTCTGCACCAGTGGCACGGGGAACGGCCAGTCCTCGTCTCCTACCAGGAGAAATGCGCGGTTGCCGGTCTTCGAATCGACCGAGACGCTCTTCTTCTTGCGCGCTTCGGCGGCGAAATCGGCGGCGTGCTTTCGGTCCTGCGCCACTTCTCCGCTGAATACGATGTCGTCGCCGTCGGAACCGAAAATTTCCGTCAGCGCGCTGATGTCGAAGTTCTCGGCCGCGTCGACCAGCGCGTCCGCGGCCTTCTGCGGCGTATCAAAAAGTTTGGCCCCGGCGGAGGCGGCCGCAGCGGCCCGGGGAGCTGATTTCGTTGCAGCCTGCGGGGCCGGTTTCGCCGTGCTTTGCGGGTCTGCAATCAGCGCCAAGGACAAACACGCCATGGCCGCACATAACAGACCAGCACGTCCTGGGGAATAGGTCTTCAGTGATATCGATTTCATATCGGTGCTCCTTCGATTTCCATCTACCGGCGCCGGCCTCCACCGCCACCCCTGAAGCCTCCGCCTCCGCCTCCGCCGCGAGACCCGAAGCTGGAGGAGCCGCGGGAGCTATTGCTGCGCGCGCTCGATCCGCTAAATCCCCGGGAGCCGCCTCCGAAGGCGCTGCGGTCTCCGCCACCGCTCCGCGAGACGTCCCGGCTGCCGATGCGGTCGGCTCCGCCGCCAATGCCGGAACTCCCGCGATTGCTTAAACCGCCGCCTCCCGCACGGTTGGTCGCGCCGCTTCCTCCAGCGCGATTGCCGAGGCCGGAGCTGCCCGCCCGGTTGGCCCCGGAGTAGCGCTGAGCGCCTCCGCCCTGCCGGCCCGCCCGCTGGGCAGCGCTCTGCCGTTGCGAGAGCGAATCGCCGCGCGCGCTGCCGCCGAACCGGTCGGCAGTGGCCCGGTCCCGATACGGGGTACCACCGCGATGTGACGGGTTGTGCTGCCAGGCGTTTCTTCCACCGGCACCGCCGACTCCACCCACGCCACCGACACCTCCCGCACCTCCGGCGCCGCCTACTCCACCCACGCCGCCGGGACCGCCGACACCACCGACACCACCCACGCCGCCCACACCACCAGCACCGCCGACTCCGCCCACACCACCGACTCCACCAACACCACCGACTCCACCAACACCACCCACACCACCGACGCCGCCGACTCCACCGCCGACGCGGTTCCCGCCGCTGATGCTGGTATTGCGGTTGAAGTTGTTATTGACGTTGACGTTGACATAGCTGCCGCCCCAGCCGCAGCCCCAACCCCAGCCGCCACTCCAGAAGGCTCCCATCATCATGCCGACGCCGAAGGAAATTGCCGCCGTCGCGACGTAGCCCCACGCCGGATAATAAATCGGCGGATAGGGATAGTACGCGGGCCCGTAGACCACCACGGGATCGTACGTGGGCACGTAAATCACCTGCGGATTGGCCTGTTCGATGATGATCACGCTCTTGCTCTCGACCACTTTCGTTTCCACCTTCTGCTGCTCGGTGGTTTTCAGAGTGCCTTTGTCCTGGGCCTTCTTGCGCATGCGCTGGACGGCGTCCATTACGTCGCTCTGCTGCGCCAAAAAGGCATTGCCCAGATCGGTAGTCCACTGGATTTCGCCGCTCAGCCGGTTGACGACATCGGGCAGACCAGCCAGAGCCTGGACGCTCGGATCCCAGGGTTGCTTCTTCACCGCGTCGGCGAGCGCCTTGTCTTTCAGGTTCTTGTTCTTCTCCAGCCACCGTTGCAGCAGAATGATTTCCAGAGGATAAGTGGATGCGGCCAGGATTTGAGCCAGCAGCGGGTCGGGATAAAGCGCAATGGGGGCCACCAACGAGTCGAGTTGCTCGGGTGGAATCTTGGCAGGCTGGCTGCCTGATGACGATTTCGGGGGCGACGATTCCTGCGGCGTGTACGCCAGGGTGTCCCCCGGCACCAGCAACATCGCACACAGAATCGCCAGTAAAGATCTGACGCTGGTTTTCATGAGTATCCCTCCTGTGGCGCGGACGATCGGTCACGGTCGTCCGCGCACACTCGACGGTCAACTTTCGTGGCCGCCTGACTACTTAATCTGAATCGTGACGCCATTCTGGCTGTCGTTCCCGCCCACGCTCAGAACCAGGCGCGCGGGTCCGCTGCCCACGGTAAGAGGCACCTGGATGTTCACCTGGTACACCCCGACCAGACCGGGAGCTGCTCCGGCATAGGTAACATTCGCCGACTGGTTGGCAATGGTCGCATTCACCGGCAAGGTCACTACCGATAGCGGTTTCTGCGGCGCCGGCGTGCCCGCCGGAATCGCCGGATTGACCGGTCCCAGGCCGCTCGCATATATGGAAATTACGCTGCCTCGCGGCGCCGGAGTGTCCGACCCCGTAATCGTCCCGTCGCCGTTTTGCGTCCCATCCTGGTTGATCGCCCTGGCCTGTCCGCCGCCGCCTGCTTCCACAGTAAAGATGCCCGGGTTGGCCGGAACGATGGGCACCGACACTGTTGAGGTGGTCCCGGCTGAGCTCGTCACTTGAACGGTGGTGCCGGAGCCTGGTGCGAGCGACGTGGGCGCCTGCACGGACACTACGTTGGCCGAGACGAAGAAGAGAGGCACCGCGACTCCATCGAAGGTGACGCTCGTCCCGGAGAGGGAGGTCGGCAGGTTGGTGGTGGCGTCGGCCCGGACTCCCGGCGTCGGACCCAGGTTCACACCAAAGATGCTGACCTGATCGCCCGGCGCGATGGCCCCGCCATTGAAGCTCGACGTGCTGACAATGCTATTCGGGCCGATGAAGGGAGGCCCGGTGGTCGTGCCGGTGATGGTGAGTGAGAACCCGGTCACGAGCCCGGTCTTGCTGTTGCTTCCGTTATTTTCTGCCGCCAGGCGCCAGTAGCCATAGGAGGTCTCGCCATTGGAGTTGGATAGCGGCTCATTGCCGCGGAAAGAGGTGCCGGTGCCGGCTTGCGGGCAGGCATCGGAAAACTTGCTCGGGGCGCTGTCGTCGAACGTGGTGTCGATGTTCACCAGCGATCCGCAGTTGCGCTCCAGCAGTTTGGTTCGCGTGCCATAGGCCGAATACAGGAAGATGTTGAGATCGCCTGTTCCGGCGTATTGCACCTGGACGGACGCGGTAACTTTCGTAACTTGCAGGGCCCTCGGAATCCAGATCCTGATAACGGACACAACATTCCAGTCATCCGGATAAAGAGGTATGGGCAATCCGCTGTATGTGTAGGTGACTGTCTGGGTTTGAGCACCTGCCAACGTGGCAAATGCCAGAAGGGCCAAAACGCATTTTTTCATAAACGGTATCTCCTCATTGCGAACATAGATTTCAGTGCGCCACCAGCCCGGCCGCGCGGAATTGCGCGCAGACCAGGTCGACCAATGGATTCGGTGGCGGTTCATGGTCCTGGAGCTTGTACTCCATGGCAAGCTGCTTCCACTTGTGCGCGCCCATCTGGTGGAAGGGCAGCACATCGACTCGCTCCACATTGCCGAGACTTGCGGCGAACTCCGCGAGGTGCTCGACGTCCATCGGATGATCGGTCAGTCCCGGCACCAGGACGTAACGCAGCCAGATGGGGCGCTTCCGCGCCGCCAGGCGCCGTGCGAAGTCCAGCACCGGGCCCACTTCGGCGCCGACGAGCTGCCGGTGCCGCTCCTCGTCCCAGCACTTGATGTCCAGCAGCACCAGGTCGATGGCTTTCAGGTCGTCGTCCGTGAGCCGGTCCCCGAGATGACCGTTCGTGTCCAGAGCGGTGTGAATCCCCATCGAACGCGCCGCCGAGAACAGCTTCATCGCGAACTTATGCTGCATCAGCGGCTCGCCGCCGCTGATGGTGAGCCCGCCGCGCATCACCTTCAGCCCGTGCTGGTATTTGCGCAGTTGCTCCACTGCCCGCGCGGCCGGCACCGGGATTCCGTTGGTGAGTGTCCAGGTATCGGGATTGTGGCAGTAAAGGCAGCGGAACTGGCAGCCCGTCAGCCACGCCACCACCCTCACACCCGGGCCATCCACCGTCGAGCCGGTAGTGAACGAGTGCATGAAGCCGATATCGCCGGAGGCAACGGCCGCCCGGACATCCGTCTCCGGCACATGGCTGCCCAGGTTCACCCGCAGCTCGAACGGGCTGTTCGCCGTGAGCGGAATCTGCTGTTGCTTTTCCTGGATGCTCATAGTCAGGCGCCGTGAAAAGTACGGTTGATGACGTCCATCTGCTGCTCGCGGCTCAGCCGCACGAAATTCACCGCGTAGCCCGAGACGCGGATGGTCAGGTTCGGATATTTCTCCGGATGGTCCATCGCATCCAGCAGAGTCTCCCGGTTGAGCACGTTCACGTTCATGTGGTAGCCCGTAACACCGAAGAAAGCGTCCAACATGCCGGTCAGGTTCTGTATCCGGTCATGCTCGGTTCGGCCGAGTCCTTGCGGCACCATCGTGGCCGTAAGAGAGATGCCGTCCGCGGCGTCGCGATACGGAATTTTTGCAACCGAGGCCGCCGAGGCGTGCAACCCATGCTGGTCGCGCCCGTGCATCGGGTTGGCGCCCGGGGCGAACGGCTCCCCGCGCTTGCGGCCGTCGGGCGTGTCGCCGGTGTTCTTGCCGTACACCACGTTCGATGTGATGGTAAGTACGGATTGCGTGTGCACGGCGCCGCGATACGTCGGGTACTTCCTGAGCTTGCCCATGAACGTGCTCACCACCCAGGCGGCCAGGTGATCCACGCGATTGTCGTGGTTTCCGAACTGTGGATACTCGCCCTGTGTCTCGTACCCGATGATCAGTCCGCTGGTCTCGCGAGTTACCCGAACACGCGCGTGCTTGATGGCGGAGAGGCTGTCCGCCACCACCGAAAGCCCCGCGATGCCGAAAGCCATGGTCCGCAGCGGCGCGTAGTCGTGCAGTGCCATCTCGAGACGCTCGTAGGCGTACTTGTCGTGCATGTAGTGGATCACGTTCATCGCGTTCACGTACACGCCCGCCAGCCAGTCCATCATCCGGTCGAACCTGGTGATCACATCGTCGAACTCGAGGTACTCGCCTTTCACCGGCCCGTAGGCGGGGCCCACCTGGTCGCCGCTGATTTCGTCCCGGCCGCCGTTGATGGCGTAGAGCAGGCATTTGGCGAGGTTGGCGCGCGCCCCGAAGAACTGCATCTGCTTGCCCACGAGCATCGGAGATACGCAGCACGCGATGGCGCCGTCGTCTCCCCAATTGCGGCGCATGATCTCGTCGCTCTCGAATTGCAGCGCGCTGGTATCGATGGCGACCTTGGCCGAAAACCTCTTGAAAGCCTCCGGCAGCCGCGGAGAATACCAGACGGTCAGGTTCGGCTCCGGAGCGGGGCCCAGGTTGTACAACGTCTGCAAGTACCGGAAGCTGGTCTTGGTGACCAGCGGCCGCCCGTCGTCCCCGATGCCGGCGATCGATTCCGTCACCCAGGTCGGGTCGCCGGCGAATAGCTCGTCGTACTCCGGCGTGCGCAGGAACCGTACAATCCGCAGCTTGATGATGAAGTCGTCGATGATCTCCTGCGCCTGGTCTTCGCTGAGCACGCCCGCCGCCAGATCGCGCTCGAAGTAGACGTCAAGGAAAGTCGAAGTGCGGCCCAGCGACATCGCCGCCCCGTTCTGCTCCTTCACCGCGCCCAGGTAGCCGAAATACAGCCACTGCACGGCTTCCTTTGCCGTGCGGGCCGGAACCGAGATATCGAATCCATACCCGGCGGCCATCTCCTGGAGCTCCTTCAGCGCCCGCATCTGCTCGCTCAGCTCCTCGCGGTCGCGGATGATCGCGTCGGTCGACATCTCGTGATCGAGCGCGCGCTTTTCCCGCTGCTTCTGTTCGATCAGCCGCGTCACCCCATACAATGCGACCCGCCGGTAGTCGCCGATGATCCGTCCCCGGCCGTACGCGTCCGGCAAGCCGGTAAGGACGTGCGAGCTCCGGCAGCGCCGGATGTCCGCCGTATACGCATCGAAGACGGCTTCATTGTGCGTCTTGCGGTATTTGGTGAACGTCTCCTGCACGAACGGATCGACCTTGTAGCCATAGGCCTTCAATGCGCTGGCCACCATGCGGAAACCGCCGTTCGGCATGATGGCGCGCTTGAGCGGCGCTTCCGTTTGCAGGCCAACGATCACCTCGTTCTCGCGGTCGATATAGCCGGGGGCGTGCGCCGTGATCGAGCCCGGGATCTGCGATATGTCGAGCACGCCCTTTTTGCGCTCCTCCACGAACAGCTCGTTCAGCCGGTCCCAGATCTTTTTGGTGCGCTGGGTTGCCGGTGCGAGGAATGAGTCGTCTCCCTCGTACGGCTCATAGTTCTGCTGGATGAAGTCGCGGACGTTGATCTCGCTCTGCCAGAGCCCGGGCCGAAAGCCCGCCCATGACGCGGTGAGACCTTCCTGTGCCATCGTTGTTGCCATAGTTCCCTCCTTCAAATCGCATTCATCGCCGGCCGGATATGCCGAGCAGCCGCCCGGTGTGCTGCGCAATCATCAGTTCTTCGTCGGTGGGGATCACCCATGCCGAAACCTTGCTCGATGGCAGGGAGATTCGAGGCCCTCGCTTTGCATTGGCAGCCTCGTCCAACTCGATGCCAAGCCATGCCGACGCCCGGCAGATCCTCTGCCGGATCTCCGCGGAGTTCTCGCCGATCCCTGCCGTGAAGACCAGCCCGTCGATTCCGCCCAGCACTGCCGCCAGCGCGCCGATCTGTTTGGCAGCCTGATACACGAAGTAGTCCACCGCCAGCCGGGCCGCGGGCTCCTCGTTCGTTAGCAGGTCGCGCATATCGTTGCTGATCCCGGAGATTCCCAGCAGGCCCGATTTCTTATAGAGAATCGTCTCTACCTCTTTCGCGTTGAGCCCAAGATTCTGGAACAGGTGGAGCATGACGCCGGGATCGACGGCGCCCGGCCTGGTCCCCATGCAAAGACCGTCGAGGGCCGTGAAGCCCAGGGTGCTGTCCACGCTCTTGCCGTTCTTCATGGCGCACATGCTTGCGCCGCTGCCCAGGTGCGCAACGATGGCCCGCCCCTTTGCGATCTCGGGCGCAACCTCGGGCAGCACCGAGGCAATGTATTCGTACGACAGGCCATGGAATCCGTAGCGCTGCACGCCGCCGCGGCAGACGTCCCGCGGCAGCGGCACAATCTCCGCCACCGCCGGCTGGCCGCGGTGGAAACTGGTGTCGAAGCACGCCACCTGCGGTACTCCCGGAAGACGCTCGGCGGCGGCTTCGATGGCCGCCAGGTTATACGGCTGGTGCAGCGGCGCCAGGGGGATCAGCCGATGGAGCTCGGCCAGCACCTCCGCCGTGATGATCACCGGGTTCGCGAAGCACGGCCCGCCGTGCACCACGCGATGTCCCACCGCCAGCACGCGCGCTCCCCCGTACTGCGACCGCAGCCATTCCGCCAGCGCGCTGATCGCTTTCCGCCCGTCGCTGATGCCGGCGTCCAGCTTTTGGTCAGCAAGCGTGCGCCCTTCGGCATCCTTGGCCTTGAGGCGCGGCGATGTGCCGATTCCTTCGATCTGCCCCTTCCCTTCCAGCCGCCACCACTCCGTCTCGGGCCGCCGGTAAACGCAGAACTTCAGGCTGGAAGAACCGGCATTGAGAACCAGTCCGTAATCATCCATGGCTGGCCTCGTAAGCTTTCTGCCGCCGCGCATGTGCCGCCAGCATCGCCACGCCGCAGCTCGCGATGCGCGACCTTACGCTGTCCGCGCGGCTGGTCAGGATGATCGGCACGCGCGCGCCCAGCACCAGGCCGGCGCTGTCGGCATTGGCCAGAAAGCTGAGCTGTTTCGCCAGGATGTTCCCGGCTTCGAGGTCCGGCGCCAGCAGAATGTCCGGATCGCCCGCCACGGCAGACCGGATTCCCTTGGTTTCCGCGGCCTGCCGGCTGATGGCGTTGTCGAACGCCAGGGGACCGTCCAGAATTCCGCCCGTGATCTGCCCGCGCTCCGCCATCTTGCAGAGCGCCGCCGCGTCCAGCGTGGCCGGCATCTTCGAGTTCACCGTCTCCACCGCCGCCAGGATGGCGACCTTCGGTTTCTCCAGCCCGAGCGAAACCGCCAGGTCGATCGCGTTTTGGCAGATGTCCACTTTGTCTTCCAGCGCAGGTGCGATGTTGATGGCGGCGTCGGTGACGATCAGAACCTTGTGGTAGGTCGGCACGTCCATGATGAATACGTGGCTGATGCGCCGGCCCGTCCGTAGACCCGTTTCGCGAGCCACCACCGCGCCCAGAAGCTCGTCCGTGTGCAAGCTGCCCTTCATCAGGAGTTCGGCCTTGCCTTGCCGGACCAGTTCCACGGCCTTGGCCGCCGAGCCATGGCTGTGCGGCGCGTCGATCACCTGCGTTTTGCCGAGATCGATGTTCGACGCCTTGGCGATCTCCTCAATCTTGGCTGCGGGTCCGACGAGTATCGGCGCAATCAGCCCCAGCTCTCCGGCCTCGATTGCGCCCGCGAGAGCCGACTTCTCGCACGGGTGCGCTACGGCCGTCGGGACGGGCTCCAGGCTCCTGCACCGTTCGACTAGCCGTTCATATTTACCTGTACCGGTTGTTGCAGTCATGCTTTCTCCTTAAGTGCTGATGGCCCGGTCTCTTTCAGGAGCAGGGCCAGAACGATGGCCAGCGTCACACCGTAAAGCAGCGCGTGAAACGTTGCCTGGTAGTGTTCCAGTTCGGTTTGCACCGTTTCGCCTGATAGCTTCTGGAACAACCAGCCGAAGACCGGCCCCAGCAGGGCGCTGAAAGTAAAGTTCAGGAAATTGATGACTCCCGTGGCGGTGCCGCTGTATTGGGGAGGATTGGCTTCCTTGATCACCGTGTACGGGAGCATGGCCGC
Organism: Verrucomicrobiia bacterium; assembly: GCA_035578025.1. Taxonomy (GTDB): domain Bacteria; phylum Acidobacteriota; class Terriglobia; order Bryobacterales; family Bryobacteraceae; genus Solibacter. The sequence goes on along the minus strand of DATJYJ010000607.1, from coordinate 2,681 downwards.
CCCCGATGCAAGGCCCGCCACGATCGCCACCACGTAGGGCGGGAAGACATCGGTGCGGCCATACAGGATCCACGCGACGCACGCCAGCAGAACCACGCCCCCGCCCACAATCACCGGCTTGCGGCGCCCCAGCCGATCCGACAGCATGCCGAGCAGCGGGCACCCGATGATCCACCCCAGCGGCACCATCGCCGACCGGACTACCGCGTCTCCGTATTCGAAGCCGCGCGCCTCCTGCAAGTACCGCACGCCCCAGACCATGTCGAGGATGGTGGTCGGGATGAACAGCAGGCCGGCGATCAGGCCGCACAGGATGGACTGCGGATTCCGAAAGACGGCCGCCATGGCCCTGGCTGCGGTGCCCAGCCAGTTGTCCCCCATGCTGGTTGTCTCCTGCCGCGGCAGCAGGACAAAGAGAAGCACGCCGAGCAGCACGCCCGCCGCGCCCATCCCCGTCCAGAACGTGCTCCAGACCAGCCCCCCGCCGATCAGCGGACCCACCACGAACTGACCCGCCGATCCTCCGGCCATGCCGAACATCTGCGTCGCGCCGATGAGCGTCGCGGCACGCGAGGCTGGAAAATTCCGGGTCGCGATGTACACCGCTCCAATCAGAGCGAACACTCCTCCCGCTCCCTGGAGGAACCGTCCCACCTGCGCCGCGCCCAGATTGCCCGTGCCGAACAACAAGGCGCCGGCTCCTGCCATGAGCGCACCGGCGGGCACCACGGTCCGCGGCCCCAACCGGTCCAGGGCGGCGCCCGCGATCAGGCTGAACGGCGAGTACCCGTAGTAAAAGAGACCTGCGAGCGACGCCGCACCCAGAGCGCTCAATCCGAAAGCGCTGGAAAGCTGCGGCATCATGACCGCGGGAGCGGACCGGAGAGAATACTGATAGAAGTAGTAGACTGCCGCCAGCAGCCATGCCGCTCCGGCCGCGCCCGCGCCCTTTTTGGTCATGCGGGTTCCTTAGCAGAGCACTACGGACACCGCCAGACCGCCTTCGGAGGTCTCCTTGTACTTGGAGTTCATCTCCTTCGCGGTCAAGGCCATCGCGTTGACGGTTGTGTCGAAATCCACGCGCCGGTCAACGGCAATTTCGTTGCTCGCGATCATGAAGCCGGTCCACGCTTTGACGGCGCCGAATGCGCAGCGCTCGACGCAGGGAACCTGCACGTAGCCCGCTACCGGGTCGCACGTCATGCCGAGGTGATGTTCCAGAGCCGATTCGGCGGCGTTCGCCACCACCAGGTTCGGCTGGTCGTGCGCCTGCGCAATCAGGGCCGCGGCCATGGCGGAAGCCACGCCGATCTCCGCCTGGCACCCGCCTTCCGCGCCCGCGAGCGTGGCGTTGTGCTTGCAGAGGTAACCGACGGCCGCCGCCGCCATGAGTCCGTTGCGGATTTTTTCCTTCGAAAGACCTCTGCCGCCCTCACCCAACGCATACACCACGGCCGGCAGAACACCCGCCGATCCGCCGGTGGGCGCCGTGACCACCAGGTGCCCGCGCGCGTTCTCCTCCGAACCGGCCAGCGCATACGCCGACACCACGCCCACCCCGCGCTCTTTTTCGTACCGGTCTTCCAAGGCGCGCTTGTATACCTCGCCCGCCTTGGTCTTGAGCTTGATGGGGCCGGGGAGCACGCCGGGAGGCATGCTCAGTCCGGACTTGACGATCGCGACCATCACGTTGTGAATCTTGTCGACGAACGCGCTGATGTCCGCTTCGCTCTTCCCGGACACCGCTACTTCATTCGCCATCACGACCTGCGCAACGGACAGCTTGTTCTTGTCCGCGTGTTCCAGCAGTTCCTTCATCGTGGAGTACGGGTACTTCGGCTGCCCCTTCTTCGGAGGCTCATACCCTTTCCACTCGATGAATCCGCCGCCAACCGAGTAGTATTCCTGTTCGTAGAGCACTGCGTCCCCGCCCATCAGCTTGCACGTCATGGTGTTGGGGTGCGGGAAATCGCCCTTCGGAGCGTCGTAGATGATGTCTTGCAGCGAGGCGTTGAAGGTCTTGTCACCAAGCTTGACCGGGAAGACCTGCTTCGGATTGGAAGCTAGGCCATCGAGAAAGAGCGGGTCGACGGTCGCCGGCTCTTTGCCGATGATTCCGGCGAGAGCCGCCCTCTCCGTGCCATGCCCTTTGCCGGTCGCGCTGAGGCTGCCGAAGAGGTGGACCTTCAAGCCGGTCGCCTTGGCGAGTTGATCCGCCGGCAGCTTCGTGCACCGCTGGTAAAAATCGTACGTAATGCGCATCGGCCCGATCGTATGCGAACTGGATGGTCCGGGCCCGACCTTGTAGAACTCCTCCAGCACGGTCATCACCGGCCCCTTGGTCTTCTTCACCACATCGAGATCGGCGGATAAGTTAGGTGCGGCCGGCGGGGGCGGCGCGGGGGCGGCGGCCTTCTGCTCCTTTTCCGTTGTCGAGCATCCGGCGATAACCGCCGCAGAGCTGATGACCGCGCTCCGCATGAGGAACGTCCGGCGGTCGACACCGGCCGGAACATCCTTGTTAAGCAGTTCTTCCGCAGGGAGAAAAACGGACTTACCTTTGTGATTTGGAAACTTCATGGTTGCTCCTATCTGGTCTGCCAAACTTACCCTCCGATGCGGAAGGAGAAGTTGTATTTGAAAGAGAATTGAATCCGGTAATCGGGCACGTGGAAGTGGTC
>DATJYJ010000606.1:0-4408 GCA_035578025.1 Verrucomicrobiia bacterium | reverse complement strand
CTACGGGCTTCGCGGGCTGCGGCGGAATCCGGGATTCACAGCGGCGGCCGTGATCTCGCTGGCGCTGGGCATCGGGGCCAACACGGCGATCTTCTCCCTGTTCCACGCGGTGATGCTCCGGCTGCTGCCGGTCGAGCGGCCCCAGGAGTTGGTCAGCTTGTATCGCACTGGCGGGTGGGGCCGCGGGTTTGTGTCGTATCCGCTGTATCGGGAAATTGCGGCGCGGACCGATCTATTCAGCGCGGTGTTTGCGCGCACGGGCGTCGCGAAGGTAGGGTTCAATCCGCGCCCCGGAGGGCGTGGCCAGTTTTGCCAACGGGAGCTTGTAACGGGCAACTATTTTCAGGCCCTTGGTGTGGGAGCGGCGATAGGTCGCGTGTTTACCGATGAGGACAACCGCGTTCCCGGCGGGCATCCGCTCGCCGTGATCGCGTACGACCTGTGGCGGAATCAATTTGGGGCCGATCCCGGAATTCTCGGCGCGAAGATCCTGGTCGATGAACAGCTGTTGACTGTGATCGGCGTGGCCGCGCCGGGTTTTCACGGCGTCGAGATCGAACGCCGGGCCGACGTGTGGGTGCCGGCTATGATGAGCGAAATGCCATTCCAGAATCCTCGAACCTGGTGGATTCTGGTCATGGCGCGTCGCAGGCCGGAGGTGTCGGAGCGCCAGGTGCAGGCGGCCATGAACGTGCTAATGGTGCAGCATCTGCGCGCCATTTACCCGACCACCTACAACGCCGCGTTCCGTCAGAGAGCTCTTGGCCAGCGACTAGAGGTGCGCGATGCCGGCATTGGCATGTCCAGCTTGCGCGAGGATTTCGGCAAGCCGCTGACGGTTTTGATGGCGGCCGTGGGGCTGGTGCTGCTGGCGGCGTGTGCCAATGTGGCGAATCTGCTGCTGGCGCGCGGGGCGGCGCGGCGGAAAGAGATCGCGCTGCGGATGTCGCTGGGCGCGACGCGTTCGCGGCTGGTCCGCCAATCACTGACGGAATGCGTGCTGCTGGCGATTGGTGGCGGCGCGCTCGGGGTTGGGTTGTCGGCATGGGGCCGGCGGGTGCTACTGAGTCTTCTGCCGGATCGGGCCGGCGACCCGTTCAGCGCGGGGCCGGATAACGCGGTTCTGCTTTTCACAATGGCGATCGCGGCGGTTTCGCTGGCGCTGTTCGGCGTGGGCCCGGCGCTGCGCTCGACGGCAGTGGATCCTGCGGCGGGATTGCGCGCCGGATCGGCGGGGCGAGGCGGAAGGCCTGTGCTGCGGCGGGCGCTGGTCGCGGCACAGGTAGCGTTCAGCGTGGTGCTGGTGGCGCTGGCAGCGCTGTTCGGGCACAATCTCTTTGCGCTGCGCAGCGTGGATTTGGGGTTCCGGAACGATAACGTGATTGCATTTTCCCTGGACTTCCCGCGCAGGCTGCGGTCGGACTACGACGCCTCTATCCGGCAGCTTGCCGGACAGCTCGAACAACTGCCGGGAGTATCGTCGGTGAGCTACGGATTTCCCGGGCCGTTTCTGATGGGCACTTCCAGTGCCAGCATTCGCGTGCGGGGATCGGAGCGGACCGCGCGCGAGCCGGTAGACGTCAATACGGCGCAGATCGCCCCGCGGTACTTCGAGACCATCGGAACGGCGTTGGTTCTGGGCCGGGAGTTCGACCCGCACGACCTGGGCGGCTCACGGAAGATCGCCGTCGTCAACGAGGCCTTCGTGCGCGAGTTTCTGCCGGAGGAGAAGCATCCCGATTCGCGGTGGCTGAGTTTCGACGACAGTAAGCCGGAAGGCGGTGAGCCGACCTACATCGTGGGAGTCGTGCGCGACGTCCGTCACTCCGGCATTCAGAAGCCGCCCAGGCCCACGGTGTATTCGCCGCCTGGCCAGGGCCCGAGCCGGGGTCAGCCGACGATCGTGATGCGCACGCAGGCGCCCGTAAGTGCGCTTCTCGGCCCGCTGTATCGCGAACTGAGCAAGGTTGGCCGGGGAATCTCCTTCGCGAGCATCGGTACGCTGCGTCAGCAGGTGGACGACTCCATCTATGAGCAGCGTATGCTGGCCCTCCTGGGTGGATTTTTCGGCACGCTGGCACTGGTGCTGGCCGCGGTCGGGCTCTACGGGGTAGTGGCGTACGGAACGGCGCGCCGGACAAGCGAAATCGGCATTCGGATCGCGCTGGGAGCACGGCGGGGTCAGGTGATCTGGATGGTCCTGCGTGATTCCCTGGTGCTGGTGTTGGTGGGACTCGCCGCCGGCTTGCCCGCGTCTCTGGCGGCCGCGCGGGCTGTCGAGAGTGTGCTGTTCGGCATCCGCCCCTCTGACCCGGCGACCTTTGCGGCGACCATCGCGATCCTGGCGGCGATCGGAATCGCGGCTGCCTTCCTGCCCGCCCGCCGCGCCGCGGGACTCGAGCCGAGCCGGGTATTGCGGCACGAGTGATCGTCGGTTGGCGCACACAAAGCTCCAAAATTAACTTGTGTTTTGCAAGTAATCTGATAGTCTGGACAACGTGCCGGGGACGCCCAAGAAACGCCGGTCGGGTTGCCCGGTCAGCATCGCGCTCGAGGTCTTCGGCGACCGCTGGTCCCTGCTCATCGTCCGCGACCTGATGGTGCGCGGGCTGCGGACGTTCAAGGAATTTCTCGAATCGGGCGAGGGAATCGCGACCAATATTCTTGCGGACCGTCTGGAGAAACTGGAGGCGGCGCGGATCATCGCCAGGCAACCCGAGGAGTCCGATGGCCGTAAAGTCAATTACCGGCTGACCGAGAGGGGAATCGACCTCGCACCCGTAATGCTGGAGTTGTTGATCTGGGGGGCGCGGCACGAGGAGGCGGGGCTGCCGTGCTCGGTTATTGCACGGATGGCGAACGATCGCGAGGCGGTTCTGGCTGAAGTGCGCCGGAGGTGGCGGGACAGGGACACCACGCCCCTGCTGCCCCGCGACATCGCTGAGTAAATCGTAGGAGGGGATTCAAATGAAGAGAAATCATGTACTCATAGGCGCGGTGCTCATTGGCACCGCTGGATTCGGACAGACTTTGACGCAGGCGGACCGGGACAAAGGCGTGAAATATCTGGAGAAGACCCGGGACGGCGTGATCGCGTCGGTCAAGGGGCTTTCGGAAGCGCAGATGACGTTCAAGCCGGCTCCGGAACGGTGGAGCGTCGCGGAAGTCCTGGAGCACATCGCGACGGCCGAGGAGTACATCTTCGGCATGGTATCGGAAAAGATCATGAAGGCGCCGGCGGGACCGGCCGGACGAGACGTGGTCAAGATCGACGGAATGGTGCTGGCCATGATTCCGGACCGAAGCGTGAAAGCCGAGGCGCCACCGCCGCTGGTGCCCAAGAACCGATGGGCGCCCGCGGAGACCCTGGATCACTTCGTGAAGAGCCGGGCAAACACCATCGCTTATACGAAGACCACGCCGGACCTGCGGGAGCATGCGGTGGACAGCCCGCTGGGCCAGCCCCTGGACGGATACGAATGGCTGCTGTTCATCGGCGCGCACAGTGAGCGGCATACCAAACAGATCCTGGAAGTGAAGGCAGACCCGAATTTTCCCAAAATGTAGGGCCGTGGGTGTCGATTTCGCGGCGGCTCAAACGACGTAATGTTGTAGGACAGGTTCGAGCCTGTCCCGCCGCCGCCGGACAGGCACAAGCCTGTCCCACAAAGGAGCGAGGAATGAGCAGAGTGAGAGTCCTGGTGGGAACGCGCAAGGGGGCGTTCATTCTGGAGTCGGATGGGAAGCGGGAGAAGTGGGACATCAGCGGCCCGCACTTCGCGGGCTGGGAGTTGTACCACATCAAGGGGTCGCCCGCGGACCCGAACCGGCTGTACGCGTCGCAGTCGAGCGGCTGGTACGGCCAGTTGATCCAGCGCTCCAGCGACGGGGGAAAGACGTGGGAGCCGGTAGGCAACAAGTTTGTCTATGACGGGGTGCCGGGCACGCACCAGTGGTACGACGGGACGCCGCACCCGTGGGAGTTCAAGCGAGTGTGGCATCTGGAACCTTCGCTCACGGATCCGGGGACGGTGTACGCGGGAATAGAAGATGCGGCGATCTTCCGCTCCACAGACGCCGGCCAGACGTGGACGGAGCTTCCGGGTCTGCGCGGCCACGGGTCCGGGCCCCGCTGGCAGCCCGGCGCAGGCGGGATGTGCCTGCACACGATCATCCTGGACCCGGACAATCCTGCGCGGATGTACATCGCCATCTCGGCGGCAGGCGCCTTCCGTACCGACGACGGCGGAGTTACGTGGAAGCCGATTAACAAAGGCCTGCACTCGCAGTACATTCCCGATCCAAACGCTGAAGTGGGACACTGCGTACACCACGTGGCGATGCATCCGTCGCGCCCGGATGTGCTGTTCATGCAGAAGCACTGGGACGTGATGCGCAGCGACGACGC
>DATJYJ010000605.1:0-29912 GCA_035578025.1 Verrucomicrobiia bacterium | reverse complement strand
CAACGGGCCGCTGCCCACCGACCGGCCGCACGCGTTCAAGGCGAACGTGTACTACGCGCCCCACTGGAAGGCTCTGCACCCGACACTCGGCCTGTTCGAACAGGTCTACTCCGGCACCCCGCTGAGCAGCTACATCAGCGTATGGGGCGCTCCTGTATTCGTGGAAGGGCGCGGCAAATGGGTCAACGTAACCCGCGACCCGGCCACCGGAAACTGGATCGCCGGCAATGTCACCGATGCGCGTACGCCGCACTTCGCCCAGACGGACTTGAGCGTGTTCCAGGACTTCCACGTGAACAAGTCCAACGAAAAGATGATTGCCCGCGTCGGGCTGGACTGCATCAACTGCTTCAACCAGCGCCACGTGACCGTCATCAACTCCAACCTCATCCGCACCGGCGGCATCAACCCGTATACTTGCGGATCCGCCGGCGCGAACTGCTCGGGCGTCACCGACCAGAACGCCGGTTTCGCCTATGCGCAGGTGCTCAAGGGCTACGACTATATCGGGCTTGCCAACTCGCAGAAGACCACGTTGAGCACGCTCTATGGCATGCCGCAGTCGTGGCAGGCTCCGCGCGTCTTGCGCTTCCAGGTCAGGTTCAACTTCTGACCGAAAGCACATCGCGGATTCACTTCGGGGGCCGGGAAACCGGCCCCTTTTTTGGATTCCGCGGCGCGCTACAGTATAGGCGATGCCGGTGAGCTTCGAATTCCTGCGCGGAACGTTGGGAATCATCGGCCTCGGCTGTGCCTACATGACCGGCCGCTCCGTCGTGTTCGTCCGCAAGGGATGGCTGAAGCTCTCCAAGCTCTACGCCTGGCTGCTCCGGGCGTTCGTTTGCCTGAGCGTCATCGTCTTCCGGCACCCTGTGGACACCGTGGCGATCGTCGTATGGGCGCTCTCGGCGGTGTCTTTCGCCATCGCATACTGGCAGGCATCGCATCAGAAGCCGCCCGAGGATCTGTCACACCAGATGTTCCAGTAACCGCAGGGCTCCGCCCCACTGTTACAATCTCCTCTTACATGTCTCTCATCGTTGTCGGAAGTGTCGCATATGACGGCGTGGAAACGCCGCACGGAAAAGTGGACCGCATGCTCGGCGGCGCGGCGACCTACATCGCCCTCTCTGCCGGGTATTTCACCAAGGTCGGCATCGTCGCCGTAGTGGGCGACGACTTCGCCCAGGAAGACTACGATCTCCTCGCCGGCCGCGGCATCGATCTCAGCGGCCTGGAGCGCGTCCCCGGCGGAAAGACCTTCTTCTGGGCCGGACGCTACTCCCCCGACATGAACGATCGCGAAACGCTGCGCACCGATCTCAACGTCTTCGCCGATTTCAATCCCAGGCTCCCCGACAGCTACCGCTGCGAGCCGTATCTCTTCCTGGGCAACATCCAGCCCGAGCTCCAGCGCAACGTGCGCGCGCAAATGAGCCAGGTGCGCCTCACCGGCGGCGACACCATGAACTACTGGATCAAGGATTTCCGCCCGCAGCTCCTGGCCACCCTCAAGGAATGGGATTTCCTGCTGATCAACGACGCCGAAGCCCGCCAGCTTTCCGGCGAGTACAACCTGCGCCGCGCCGCCCAGGCGATTCTCGACATGGGCCCGCATACGCTGATCATCAAGCGCGGCGAGTACGGCGCGATCCTATTCCGCCGCGATCGCCATTTCATCGCGCCGGGCTACCTGCTCGGCCAGGTCTTCGACCCCACCGGCGCCGGCGATTGTTTCGCCGGCGGCTTCATCGGCTATCTCGCCGGCCGCGGCCTGTCGCCTCACCAGGGCCAGGTCGATTTCGACGAGCTGCGCCACGCGGTCATCTACGGCAGCGTGATGGGCAGCTTCTGCTGCGAGAGCTTTGGCGTCGACCGCTTCCGCACGCTCACCCGCGAAGAAATCGAGGCACGCTATCGCGAGTTCAAAGACTGCACCGAGTTCTAGCCGCTCTGTAGGACAGGCTTTAGCCTGTCCAGCCGCGCTCGTACTCCTCAGCGCCTCCGCCGTCGCCTTCTTCTATCCCCAGGGTTACCTCTGCTACTACGGTGATGCCGAGGCGCACCTCAACATCGCGCGCCGCATCGTCGATTCCCGCACGCCCGGTTACGATCAGATCGGCACCGTCTGGCTGCCCCTGCTCCATTGGGCCATGATCCCCCTGGCGCGCATCGATTCCCTGTGGACCAGCGGACTCGCCGGCGCCATTCCCTCCGCTGCGGCGTTCGTCGTCGCCGGCTGCTTCCTCTTCGCCGCCGCGCGCCGCATCTTCGCCGACAATGCCGCCGCGCTTGCCGCCACGGGGCTCTGGGCCCTCAATCCCAACGTGCTCTACATGCAGTCGATTCCCATGACCGAGTCGCTGTTCAGCGCCTGCCTGCTCGCCCTGCTCTATTTCACGGTCCGCTTCCGCGACACGCAAGGATGGGGCCCGGTGATCGGCGCGGGAATCGCAGCCTGCCTGGGCACCCTCACGCGCTACGAAGTCTGGTTCGTGTTGCCCTTCGTCAGCGCCTATCTCCTCATCACAGCCCGCCGCCGGATCCCGGCCGCGCTCCTCTTCGGATTCATCGCCGCGCTTGGCCCGCTCTACTGGCTCTTCCACCACTGGTGGCTCACCGGCGACGCGCTGGCCTTCTACCGCGGCCCCTGGAGCCCGCGCGCCATCCAGCACGGCGCCGACTATCCCGGCAATCGCGATTGGCAGCTCGCCTTCCTCTACTACCGCACCGCCGCGCAGCTCTGCGCCGGAGCGTGCCTGCCGCTCCTGGCGCTCGCCGGAGCGCTGGCCGCGCTCTACCGCCGCGCGTTCTGGAGCCTGCTGCTGCTCGCCCTCCCCGGCCTCTTCTACGTCTGGAGCATGCACTCCTCCGGCGGCACGCCGATCTTTCTTCCCACGCTCAAGCCGTTCTCGTATTACAACAGCCGCTACGGTATGGCGGTCCTCCCCCTGCTGGCGTTGGCCGCGTCGGCGATCGTTGCGGTGCTGCCCCCGCGCATGCGGCCATGGATCGCCGGTGCCCTCGTGTTGGCTTCGATCGCGCCCTGGCTCCTGCACCCGTCGCCGTCGAACTGGATCACCTGGGAAGAGTCGCGCGTCAACTCCGAAGCGCGCCGAGCCTGGACCCGCGAAGCCGCCGCCTACCTCCAGCCCCTCTACGTCCCCGGCACCGGCATTCTGACCGGAGCTGGCGACCTCACCGGCATCTACCGGCAGGCGGGCATTCCCCTGCGCGAAACCTTCAGCATCGACAACGGTCTCCCCTTCGACGCCGCCGTGCTCCGGCCGGAGCTCTTCCTGCACGAGCAATGGATCGTCAGCATGGGCGGCGGCGAAGCCCAGACCGCGGCCATGCGCGCCGGACTGCGGGGCAGGGAATACCGCCTGGAGAAAACGATTATCGTGAAAGATGCGCCGGTGATCGAAATCTACCGGCGATAAGGAGCCACCGTGGTACCTCATGAAGCTGTTACTACCGCGTTCGACCTTCCCGGCTATCGGATCAAGCGCAACCTCGGCGTCGTCCGGGGAATCGTGGTGCGCTCGCGCTCGATCGTGGGCACGATTGGCGCGGGCCTCCAGACCATCGTGGGCGGCAACATCAGCCTCTTCTCCAACCTCTGCGAGCACACCCGCAGCGACGCCTTCGATCTGATGATCCAGCACGCCGGCGAGTTGGGCGCGAACGCCATCATCGGCGCCCGTTATGACGCCACCGAGATCATGAATGGCGTGACTGAGGTTCTGGCCTACGGCACCGCGGTCATAGTCGAGCCGGTCAACGAATGAAGATCCCGTTTACCAAGGCCCACGGAGCGCGCAACGATTTTCTGTTGACCTGGCGCGCCGAAGCTCCGCCAGCGGATCACGCCGCCCTCGCGCGCGCCATCTGCGACCGCCACAGCGGCATCGGCGCCGATGGCTGGATGCTGGTCGATCCGCCGTCCGATGCCGATGCCGACGGCGCTATTCAGCTCTACAACTCCGACGGCAGCCAGGCCGAGATCAGCGGTAACGGCACGCGCTGCGCCGCCGCGTTCCTGGTGGGGCAGGTTTCCGGCCTGCCCCGCCGCGATGTAATCCGGATCCGCACCGGCGCAGGTGTGAAGTCAATCCGCCTCCTGGATCGCCGGGGCCTCGCCTTCACCTTCGAAATGAACATGGGCCGCGCCGAAATCCAGTCCGAGCGTTTTCCCCTACCCCTCTCCGCCGGCCCGCGCGACGTGACGCTGGTATGGGTCGGCAATCCGCAATGCGCCGTGCCCGTGGAGAATTTCGATTTCGACTGGCGCGCCATGGGCGCCGAGATCGAGCGCCATCCGCACTTCCCCAACCGCACCAATGTCAGTTTCGTCAAACCGGTTGACCGGCACACCATCGACGTCCGTTTCTGGGAGCGCGGCGCCGGCGAAACCATGAGCAGCGGCACGGGCTCGACCGGAGCCGCGGCCATGGCAATCGCGCGCGGCATGGCCGACTCCCCCGTGCAGGTCCTCACGCCCGCCGGCCCCATCGACCTTCGCTTCGAAACCGACATCTTCCTCACGGGTCCCGCCGAGATCGTCGCCGCCGGCGAATTCTTCATCTGAGCCTCTCCCCGCCAGCAGCACGTGCGAAAATAGCGAAGGAATGAGCGAACCTCAAGTTGTACCCACTCCGGCCGGCATTGCCCAGCATCTGGCGGCGAAGATCGGTGCCCGCACCGCGCGCGTCGGCATCGTAGGCCTCGGGTATGTCGGTCTGCCGCTCGCGGTAGAGTTCGCCAAGGCCGGATTCCGCGTCACGGGAATCGACGTCAGCCAGGAGAAAACCCGCCGCGTCAACGCCGGCGATTCCTACGTGGGCGACGTTCCCACCGCTGTGCTGGCCCCCCTCGTCGAATCGGGGAAGCTCGCGGCCACCAGCGATTTCGCGGCCGTCGCCGAGCTGGACACCATCAACATCTGCGTGCCCACGCCCCTGCGCAAAACCAAAGACCCGGACATGAGCTTCATCGTGGATGCCTGCCAGCAGATCGCACGCTATTTCCACCCCGGCATGCTGGTGATTCTCGAATCCACCACCTATCCCGGAACCACCGACGAATTGGTGCTTCCCATGCTGTCCCAGGAGGGCCTCGAAGTCGGGCGTGACTTTTTCCTGTGCTTCTCGCCGGAGCGCGTCGATCCGGGCAATCCCAAATACCAGACCGCCAACATCCCCAAAGTCGTGGGCGGCTGCACGCCGGCTTGCACCGAGATGGGCCGGCTGTTCTACGGGCAGGCGCTGGAGACCGTGGTCCCGGTGGGCAGCACGCAGGTTGCCGAGATGGTCAAGCTGCTGGAAAACACCTTCCGCATGATCAACATCGGGCTCGTCAACGAGATCGCGCTCATGTGCGACCGCATGGGCATCAACGTCTGGGAAGTGATCGACGCGGCCGCCACCAAGCCGTTCGGCTTCCTGCCGTTCTACCCGGGGCCGGGCCTCGGCGGACACTGTATCCCGATCGATCCCTTTTATCTCTCCTGGAAGACCAAGCAGGCCGGCATCGAGGCCCGCTTCATCGAGCTGGCGGGCTACATCAACGGCCACATGCCGCACTTCGTCGCCGAGAAGGTGCAGACAGCACTCAACGACACCGGGAAGCCCGTGAAGGGCTCGCGCATTCACGTGATGGGCGTGGCTTACAAGCGCAATATCGAAGACCTGCGCGAATCGCCGGCGCTCGATGTGATGCTGCTGCTCGAACGCCGGGGCGGCATTCTCACCTACAGCGACCCGCACGTCCCGGTGCTCGATCTCGGCGGCACGGAGCTGCGATCGCTGCCCGAAGCGGCCGCCGCCGATTGCGATTGCGCCGTGATCATCACCGACCACGCTGCCTTCGACTACCGCGCGCTGGTGGAGCGCGCGCCTCTCGTCGTCGACACGCGCAATGCCTTGAAAGGCGTGCTCTCGACCAAGATCGTTCGGCTGTAACTCGGCCGCCGATGATGTGTTCTATCGGCGTGAATCCGCGTTCATCTGCGGCCCAATCTGTTTTTTCTCACGCCAGCGGCAGCTCGATCAGCACCCTCAGCCCCGGATTGGCGTTCTGCGCCCAGACTTTCCCGTGATGCAGTCCCACGGCGCGCATCGCGATCGCCAGCCCCAGCCCCACGCCGCCCGTGGATGTATCGCGCGAATCGTCCACCCGGAAGAACGGTTGAAAGATCCTGGGCAGCGCCTCTTCCGGGACGCCCGGCCCGTAGTCGCGCACCGAGATCCGCGCCGCATGCTGCGCGCGGTCGAGTTCCACGTCCACCGCCGATTCCGGCGGTGCGTAGTGGATCGAGTTGCGCACCACGTTCTCGATCGCGCGCCGCAGCAACTCCCGGTCTCCGCTCACTTCGAGCGGCGCCGGGGCGCGCAGTGCCAGCCGGCATCCGCGGGCATCGGCCTCCACGCGGCAATCGTCCACCACTTCCCCCACCAGCTCATCGAGTTGAAGCCCTTCCAGCACCGCCGCCGACGGGTCGCCCTCCGCGCGCGTCACCTGAATCAGTGCGCCCACCAGGTCGGTCAATCGCTGGATCTCTTTCTTGAGCCGGGCCGCGGCTGCGTCGCGGTCTTCGGCTGTCCGGGCCAGCTCCGCGGCGAAACTCAGGCGCGCCAGCGGGGAACGCAGCTCGTGCGAGATGTCCTGCAGCAGCCTTCGCTCGGCCGATAGCAGCGTGCCGATCCGCTCCGCCATGCGGTCGAACGCGCGCCCCAGTTCCCCGATCTCGTCCCGCCGCGTGGCATTCACGCGCACCGCCAGGTCCCCAGCCCCGAACCGGTCCACGGTGCGCGCCAGCGCCCGCAGCGGGGAGGCGATGTTCATCGCCAGCAGCCAGCACACCAGCGCCACGGCTCCCAGGATCAGCACGTAGTAAGGCAGGTAGCCCCAGAAATCCACCGGCGGCGGCCCCATCTCCACGATCCAGCGGTAGCGGCCGTCTTCCGAAGTGGCCACGAGCTGCACCGGCCCGCCGAAGCGCGGCGGGCGCGAGCCTTCCGGTACCGCGGCGCGGAGCATCGCCGAGCGGTCCTCGCCCGTGAGCAGGTCCTTCCCCTGCGAGTCCGTGAGGTAGTGCGCTCCCGGCAGATAATGCTGCAGGCGCTCGACGAAAACTCGCAGCTTCTCCGGTCCGCCCGATTCGTACGCTTCGCGCGCCTGCGCCAGCTCCGCACCCTGGATCCTCCCCATGAAGTTGGTGCGATGCGCATTCTGAAACGAGACCACCGCCGTCACGGCAAAGAACGCAAACAGCGACAGCACCAGCGTGCCGAACGACCAGAGCGTGATCTTGGCATATACCGATCTCACGGCGCCGCCTCCGGGATCGGAGCGAACTGGTAGCCCACCCCGCGGATGGTGCGGATCGGGTTGCGGTCGCCGCGCTCCAGTTTCCTCCGCAGATGGCTGATGTGTACGTCCAGCGACCGCTCGTACGGCGACGTCTTGCGCTGGTGCAGGGCCGCGGTCAGTTCATCGCGCGACACCGTCCGCCCGGCCGCGCGCACCAGCACTTCCAGGATGTCGAATTCCAGCGAGGTCACCTCCACCGCCTCGTCTCCGTAGCGCACCTCCCTGGTTTGCGGATCCAGCGTGATGCCTCCCGCCTCCGCCACCTGCGCCATCCGCTCCGGCATCCCGCTCCGCCGCAGCACGGCGCGGATGCGCGCCAGCAGTTCTTCCGGCTCGAAGGGCTTGGGCAGATAGTCGTCGGCGCCGGCATCCAGGCCGGCCACGCGGTCGGTGCGCGCCGTGCGCGCCGTCAGCATGATCACCGGCGTGGCGCTTCGCTTGCGAAGCTGGCGCAGTACCTCGAACCCATCCAGGGCCGGCAGCATGACGTCCAGGATCACGAGGTCGAAGCGGCCTTCGAGCGCCCGCGCCAAACCGGCGCGCCCCTCGTGCACCGCCTCGATGATGTAGCCGTGCTGCGCGAAATAATCCCGCATCAGCGAGCAGAGATCCGTATCGTCTTCGATCAGCAGAATCGATCTCTCGGTCTGGCTGTCGCCCGGCATGCTCGTCTCCCTCTCTTTGTACCGCAAAGCCGGCCGCTTGCAGCAGGCTTTACAAAACTTAAGCCTCGCCGGTACGCATTGTGTCGTTTACTGAAAATTGATGAGGCAGATTGCGCCACTGCTGATCGTCGCCGCGCTCGCGCTGCAGGCACAGGGGACCAGGTCCTTCGTGGGAACGGTGGCCGGGTTCCGCCCGGAAAGCGCCGCCATCGAAATCCGTCCCGATGCCGGAGATCCCGTGGTGGCGAAAGTCACCCCGGATACCATCGCGCAGAAGATCGCTCCCGGAGAAAAGGATCTGAAGAAAGCCGAAGCCCTCAATATCACCGATATCGCGAAGGGCGATCGCGTTCTGGTCACGCTGGAGCCGGATTCCCCGAACTTGCGGCGCATCGTGGTGATGTCCGCGGCCGACATCGCCCGGCGCAACGACGCCGACCGCCTCGACTGGCAGAAGCGCGGTCTCGCCGGTATCGTGGCATCCAAAAGCGGCACCCAGATCACGCTCAAGACGCGCACCATGACCGGCGAAGTGGAGTCCGTGGTGACCGTCACCGGCGACACGGTGTTTCGACGCTATGCGCCGGACTCGGTCAGATTCAGCGATGCCCGCGCCAGCAAGCTCGCCGAAGTCGGTGTCGGCGATCAGCTTCGCGCCCGCGGCCAGAAAAGCGAAGACGGGCTCAAGGTTGCCGCCGAAGAAATCGTATTCGGAACCTTCCTGGTGAAGGCGGGTTCCATCAGCGCCATCGACGCCGCGGGCCGCCAGCTCAACGTAAAAGAGCTCGGCACCAACAAGACGCTTACCGTGAAACTCACCGCCGATTCGCAGGTCAAGCAGATGCCCGCGATGCCCCCGATGATGATGGGCGGCGACGGCCGGGCCGGCATGCCCGGTGGCGGCTTCCCGCCCGGAGGCCGCGGTGGCTCGCCCGGAGGCTTCGATATCAACCAGATGATCGAGCGCATGCCCGCCTCCACCCTGGAAGATCTCAAGCCCGGTGCAACCGTGGTTGTCGCCAGCACCAAGGGCGCGAAAGCCGATCAGCTCACCGCCATCCTGGTGCTCTCGAACGCGGACATGCTGATCCGGATGGCCTCGGCGGGGAACGGCGCAAACCGCGGTGGTATGGCCGCGGGCGGCATGAACGGCCCGGGCATGGGCGGCATGATGGGCGGAGACGCCGGTGGCCTGAGCGGGCTCGGACTGGGCGGAATCATTCCCTGAGCGAGGGAGATTCCGGCGGAGAAGTTTAGTGATGAAACGTATCGGCTATTCGTGTGCCCTCGCGGCACTCCTCAGCTTCGCGCGGCTCTCGCCGGCGCAGACGGGAAACGGCCCCAGCCTCCACGGCACCGTCACCGACCCTTCGGGAGCCCTGGTCCCCGGCGCGCTCGTGCAGTTGCGCGGACCCGGCGGCGAGCAGCGCAAAACCACCGACGGCGCCGGGCAGTATTCCTTCCCCTCCGTCCGGCCCGGCAAGTACCTCGTGCGCGTCATCGCCAAAGGATTCACCGTGGCGCAGAAGCCGGATCTGGAGATCGCCTCCCCCGCGGTGTTCGACGTCCAGTTGACTATCCAGGCCGAATCCCAGGTGCTCAACGTCGAGGACGAAGCCAACCGCGTGACCACCGACGCCGAATCCAACGGCGGGGCCCTGGTGCTGCGCGAAAAAGAGCTCGCCGCGCTCTCCGACGATCCCGACGAGCTCTCCCAGCAATTGCAGGCCATGGCCGGACCCGGCTCGGGTCCCAACGGCGGGCAGATCTATATCGATGGCTTCACCGGAGGCAACCTGCCTTCGAAATCGTCCATCCGCGAAATCCGCATCAACTCCAACCCCTTCTCGCCGGAGTACGACCGCCCCGGCTTCGGCCGCATCGAGATCTTCACCAGGCCCGGCACCGACACCATCCACGGTCAGGCGTTCTTCCAATACAACAAGGAGTTCCTCAACTCGCGCAGCCCCCTGCTGGAGCAATCGCAGCGCCCGCCGTACAAACAGAATTTCTTCGGCTTCAACCTGGCCGGGCCGCTCAAAAAACAGAAGGCCTCGTTCGGTTTCGACGCGCAGCGCCGCGGCACCACCGAGAACGCCTTCATCCTCGCCACCAACCTCGACGCCAACCTCAACCCGCAGACCATCAACCAGGCGGTGCTCACCCCGCAGACCTTCACCACCCTGAGCCCGCGCGTCGATCTCGCGCTCACACCCAACAACACGCTCACCGTCCGTTACCAGAACACGCGCTCGAGTTTCGAAAACCAGGGTGTGGGCGGCTATAACCTCGCCTCCCGCGCGTATAACTCCACCAGCTCGGAGAACACCATCCAGGCGACCGAGACCTCCGTGATCAGCCCCCGGCTCATCAACGAGACCCGGTTCCAGTTCATGCACACCAACACCGGCATGAGCGGCGGCAGCAACGCGGTGATCACGTCCGTCTCCGGGGCGTTCACCGATGGCGGCGCCCAGGTAGGAAACTCCGGGACCGTGGCCGACCGCTGGGAGGTCACCAATACCTCCACCTTCACCCGCGGCACGCACACCTGGAAATGGGGCGGCCGCGTGCGCGGCATCTATGAGGACAGCACCTCGGTCAGTAATTTTTACGGGACCTTCACCTTCACCGGCGGTTTCGGGCCCCAGCTCGACGCCAACAACCAGCCCATCGCCGGAACCTCCGTCCCGCTCGACGCGCTCGAGGTCTACCGCCGTACGCTGCTGTTCCAGAAGCAGGGACTGACGGACGCGCAGATCCGCGCCCTCGGCGGCGGCGCCTACCAGTTCAGCATCGGCGGCGGCACGCCCACCACTTCCGTCAGCCAGGTCGACGTGGGCTTCTTCGTGAACGACGATTGGCGCGTGAAACCCAACCTGACCCTCAGCTATGGCGCGCGCTACGAGGCCCAGACCAACATCAGCGACTGGCGCGACCTCTCCCCGCGCATCGGCATCGCCTGGGGCATCGACGCCAGGAACGGAAAGACCGCAAAAACCGTCCTCCGCGCCGGCGCCGGCGTCTTCTACGACCGCATCTCCGAAACCGTGACCCTGCAGGCGCTGCGCTTCAATGGGACCACCCAGCAATCGTACGTGGTCTTCAACCCGGGCTTTTTCCCCAACGTCCCACCCATCGGCAATCTGGCCGCCACCTTGCTGCCGCAGCAATTGCAGCTCGTCGATACCGGCATCCGTGCCCCGCGCAACTACCAGGCGAACGCCGGCATCGAACGCCAGATCAACAAGTACGCGCGCCTGAGCGTCAACTACATCGAGACCCGCGGCGTTCACCTGCAGCGCTCCCGGGACATCAACGCGCCCATCGCCGGGCTCTATCCCTACGGCGATTCGCAGCTCCGCATGCTCACCGAGGCCACCGGATTCAGCCGCACGCACCAGTTCACCGTCACACCCAACCTGAGCTACAAGAAAATCTTCCTCTTCGGCTTCTACGCGCTCTCGTACGGCGAATCCGACGCCGAGGGCCAGCCCGCGAATCCGTACAACCTGCGCGCGGAGTGGGGACCTTCCTCATTCGCCGGCGTGCACCACCGGATGGTGATCGGAACCAGCCTGCCGCTCCCGCGCCAGTTCTCCATCAGCCCCTTCATCGTGGTGCAGAGCGGCACGCCCTACAACATCACCACCGGCCTGGACACGAATCAGGACACCATCGCCGCCGAGCGGCCGCAGTTGCTGACCGGCGTCGGCGCCGGCAGTTGCAGCGGCACATACCTCGTCTACGAGGCAGGCTTCGGCTGCTTCAACCTGAACCCCGCGCCGGGCGCGCCTACCATCACGCGCAACTACGCTGTGGGACCCGGCACGCGGATGGTGATGCTCCGGCTGTCGCGCACCTGGGCGTTCGGCGGAAAGCGCGAAGTGGACCCCAACGCAGCCGGCGGTCCCGGACAGGGAGGTCCTCCGCCGGGAGGCGGTGGTCCGCCCCCAGGCGGCGGAGGCGGCGGAATGCGCGGCCCGGGAGGCCCGGGTGGCGGACCGGGCGGAGGTCCTCCGCCGGGCGCCCCGCCGGGAATGGGATTCAATAGCGGGCGCCGTTACACCGTCACCTTCGGCGTGAACGCCATGAACGCGTTCAACCACCCCAACTACGCCCCGCCCAGCGGCGACCTTTCCTCGCCCTACTTCGGTCAATACCGGAGTCTCGGCGGCTTCGGCCCCATGGGCGGCAGCAGTACCTACAATCGCAAGATCGATTTTCAGCTCAGATTTGGATTTTGAGGAGGTTCACGCATGAGAAGATCATTCATCGTCTGCACCGTCATGGCAGGCATGGCCGCGGCGGCGTTCGCCGCCGATGTCACCGGGACCTGGACCGGCCAGATGAACGGCCCGGATGGCGGCATGACGATCGCCTTCCACTTCAAACAGGATGGCTCCCGGCTCACCGGGTCGGTGGACGGCCCCGGCGGAGAGCCCATGCAGATCACCGACGGCAAAGTGGACGGCGACAAGATCTCCTTCGCCGTCGTCTTCGATGGCGGTGGCGGCGGCATGAAGATCCTCCACGAAGGCACCGTCAAAGGCGACGAAATCACGCTCAATATCAAGATGGACGGCGGCCCGGGCGGACCCGGTGGCGGTCCCGGCCCCATGACGCTGAAGCGGTCGAAGTAGGCCCGCGAGACGCACGGGTCGGTGTTCTCGGCTACAATCGAGCCTATGACAGTGCCGAGTTGCACCGCTTGCTTCGCATTGGGTGCGGTTCTTGCCGCAGCCGCTCCCGCCGCCGATCGCGTGAAGATCGAGAACGGCATTCTCGAATCGGCGACTGCGCCCCAGTCCGGAGTGCGCAGCTTCAAGGGCATCCCCTTCGGCCAGCCGCCCGTGGGCGAGCTGCGCTGGAAAGAGCCCCAGCCCGTAAAAAACTGGACCGGCGTGCGCAACGCCGACCAGTTTGGCCCGCGCTGCATGCAGCGGACCACGCCCAATGCCGACTATTGGTTCCGCAGCAACGGCATGAACGAAGATTGCCTCTACCTCAACGTGTGGACGCCCGCCAAGTCCGATCGTGAACGTTTGCCGGTGCTGGTCTACATCTTCGGCGGCGGATTCCAGAACGGCGACGGATCCGAGCCCCGCTACGACGGCGCGAGCATGGCCTCGAAAGGCATGGTCGCCGTCTCGGTCAACTACCGCCTCAACGTCTTCGGCTTCTTCTCCCATCCCGAGTTGACCAAAGAGTCGCCGCACCACGCTTCCGGCAACTATGGCCTGCTCGACCAGGCGGCCGCGCTCGCCTGGGTGAAGCGCAACATCGCGGCCTTCGGCGGAGATCCGGCGCGAGTCACCATCGCCGGCGAATCGGCGGGCTCGATCTCGGTCAGCGCGCTCATGGGTTCGCCCCTCTCGCGCGGCCTGATCGCCGGCGCCATCGGAGAAAGCGGCGCTCTCATCTCCACGCTCCCCCCGCGCCCTCTCGCCGACACCGAGCAGGACGGCGTCAAGTTCGGAGCCTCCGCGGGGGCGACCACGCTTTCGGCCCTGCGCGCCATGCCGGCCGAGCAGATCCAGGAAGTCCTGTCAAAGGGCGGCCCGGGGATCCGCTTCAGCCCGAACCTCGATGGCTACTTCCTCCCCAAACCGCTGGCGGAGATCCTCGAGTCCGGCGAGCAGGCGAAAGTCCCGCTCCTGGCTGGATCCAATTCGGAGGAAATGCCGGCGCGCGTCGTGCTCGGCCAGTCCGAGCCGACGCCCGAGAACTTCGCCGCCGCCGTCCGCAAACTCTACGGAGACCGGGCCGACGCCGTGCTCGCCGTATACACACCCAAAACTCCGGATGAAGTGATCGAGGCCGCTACCCACCTGGCGTGTGCACGGTTTATCAGCCACGGCACCTGGAAATGGACCGAACTGCAAATGAAAACCGGCGGCAAGCCTGTCTACCGCTATTTCTACACCCGCATCCGGCCGAAATACACGCCCATCAACCAGACCGCCGAGAGCGCTGCACCTGCGGCTCCCGGCCGCGGTGGTCCGCCGGCCCCGCCCCGCGGCGCGGCGCATTCGGCGGAGATTCAGTACGCCATGGGCAACCTGAAGCTCGATCCGAGATACGCCTGGGAGCCCGCCGATTACAAGGTCTCCGAAGTCATGCAGGGGTATTTCGTAAACTTCGCGAAAACCGGAAACCCGAACGGCCCAGGGCTGCCCCAATGGCCGGCCTATGCCCCCGGAACCAATTACCAGCGCATGCAGATCGACGTGGCGTCCAAGGCGGAGCCGGAACCGGGACGGGCCCGGTACCTGTCGCTCGATCCGCCGTCCGGTAAGAACTAGCAGGTATCTGAAGATTCGGGCCGCGGATTCACACAGATCGACACGGATAAATGATCTGTTTTCAATCCGTGTGCATCCGCGTCCATCCGTGGCTGATCTTCCATTTCAGCGGCCTGAAGGGTTTCCTGTCAGCCCTAAAGATACAGCATCCATAGGGTTGACATTGTCTTGCGATATGATCACGATATAACTGGAGTAGGGTGAGGTGGTTATGAAACCTGCGTGGGTGATAGTTCTGGCTCTGATGGCGCTCGTGCTGGGCTCGTTCCCGGCCGCGGCGCAACCCGTGATTTCCGCCAAATCCGGCCTGGTCTCCTACGCCGAGGGAACGGTCTTAATGGGCGATCAGCCCGTCGAGCCGACCGCGACCAGTTTCCCGGACGTGAAGGAGAATGCGGTCCTGCGCACCGAAGAAGGCCGCTGCGAAGTCCTCCTCACCATGGGTGTCATGCTCCGCATGGGCGAGCAGTCGTCGATGAAGATGCTCACCACGCGCCTGATCGATACGCGCATGGAGCTCCTTAACGGCTCCCATGTGGTGGAGGCGGACGAGATCCAGAAGGACAACAACCTCACCATCGTCGCCAAGGACTCCACCGTTCTGATCAACAAGCGCGGCCTCTACCGCTTCGATGTCGACCAGAACCGGATCAAGGTCTTCGACGGCCTCGCTACCGTGCAAAAGGGCAATCAGACCGTTCTGGTCAGCGCTGGAAAGATGCTGGCGCTGGACGCCACCTCGACGACACCGGAGAAGTTCGACAAGGATAACCTCGATGCCCTCGACCGGTGGTCCAAACGGCGTGCCGAGCTCAACGCCATGGCCAACCCCTCCTCCGCCAAGCAGGTACACGATTATGGCTGCGGCGGCACCGCGAACTTCGCCAACCCGGTGGGCAGCGTCTACGGCAATCCCTGCTACAACCCCTGCGGCGGCTGGCGCTGGAATCCGTGGTACGGCATGATCACCTATATCCCCTGCGGCGGCAACATCTATAGCCCCTACGGTTACCGGTTCTACAGCCCGTACAACGTGATGCGTGCGTTCTACGCGCCGCCGCCCCCCAGCTATAACCGTGGCGGCTACGGACTCGGCGCTCCCTCCTCTGGCGGTTACACCGGAATGAGCCAGACGTCCGGAGGCTATTCGGGCGCGATGTCCGCGCCAGTCAGCGCCGGGGTCTCTTCGCCGAGCGCTGCAGCCTCTTCGGGCACCACCTCATCGGGCTCGGCTGGCGCGGCTTCTGCCGGTCATGGAGGCGGGGGTGGCGGGCACGGCAGGTAAGGGCCCGTCTTATACGGCTGTCCGGTAGCGGCGCATAGCCCGCATCCCGATCAGTTCGGCCACTTCTTCCAATAGGTTAGGGAGGTTCTCCGTGTAAATGGAGATCCGGTGCTTGCTGCGCCCGGGCCTCTGGCGCAGGAAGTGGTCCGCACTCACCAGCGCCGTCGCAGGCCGGTATTCCTTCACCCGTGCGTAGGCTAAAACATTACGCCCCAACTGGTTGGTCGAATCGAAACGGGCATCGCTGAGAACCAGTTCGTACTGGCCTTCATCCAGCTTCGATAAGGCCTCTGCTGGCGACGCGGCCACATCTACTGAATATCCGCCCGCCTGCAGGATGGTCTGTAAGGCCAGCCGGGGTGCAAGTTCGCCATGCACGAGCAAAACGCGGGCCAATTCCAAGGAACCGCTCCTGCGGCCGCTCGGAAGCATGCTTTGTGCCTTTCGCATGTCCTGATCTAGTTATACTTTACCCGAAACAGGACAATTTTAAGCCTTTTTTTTCGTAAACCTGGGCGCGCAATGTCATACACTTACGCAGAGTGGGCCGGGCTGTCGCGGTACTCCAGGGAGTTCCCGGGGATGGCTTTCCCTCCACGTCAAGATAATGGATGATAAGATACTCGGCGGGGCCGACATGCATTCCGGCGTTCACCTGTGGCTGATCCTCCTCAAGGCCCACGCGGCGCTCCGTGCCCACGCCGAAGCCCAAGTCCGCTCCTTTGGACTCGGCTTCTCCGACTTCGCCGCCCTGGAAGTGCTCCTTCACAAAGGCCCGCTGCCCGTCAATACGATCGGTAGGCTGGTGCGCCTCACGAGCGGCTCCATCACCGCCGCCGTGGACCGGCTCGAAAGCCGCGGCCTCGTCGAGCGCTCCAATGACCGCGTCGACCGCCGCGCCCGCGTAGTGAATCTCACCGGCGAAGGCCGCGGGCTGGCCGAAAGAGCCTTCGCGGAACACGTCGCCGCCATGGAACGCGCCGCCACCGGTCTGACGCCGGAGGAGCGGTGCCAGGCTGCCGCGCTGCTCAAGAAGCTGGGGTGCTACGCCGCCGCGCTCGATCCGCTAGGCCGCACCGAAGGCGCGTGATATCTTGATCTGATGTTCCGTCCGCCGGCTCTTCTTCTGGCCTGTGCGGCGCTCGCATTCGCCGCCGAAATCCACGTCCCGGGCCTGGAGGCGCAAGTCGAAATCCTCCGCGACCGCTGGGGCGTCCCCCACATCTACGCCGCCAACGCCCACGATCTCTTCTTCGCTCAAGGCTACATCACCGCCACCGACCGCCTCTTTCAAATCGACCTCTGGCGCCGCGCCGGCTCGGGAAAGCTCGCCGAGATTCTCGGGCCGCGCGCCATCGCCCGTGACCAGCTCGCCCGTGCCGTGAATTTTCACGGCGACTGGAACGCCGAATGGGCGGCCTACGGCTCCAACGCCCACGCCATCGTCGCCGCCTTCACCGACGGCATCAACGCCTACATCAAGGGACTCCACGGCCAATTGCCGGCCGAGTTCGCCCTCGCCGGATACGCGCCCGGCCTGTGGGCGCCCGAGGATTGCCTGAGCCGCCTGGCCGGCCTCACTATGACGCGCAATCTGAACGGCGAGGTCCAGCATGCCCTCGACATCCAGCGGCTGGGATTGGAGCGCGCCGCCCGCGGCATCCGCCTCGAGCCCGCCGTTCCCCTCGAGGTTCCAGCGGGACTCGACCTCTCCGCGATCACCAGCGACATCCTGCGCGCCTATCGCGAAGTCACCGGCGCGGTGCGCCTCACCACCGAGCAGGGAAGTAACAACTGGGTCGTCGATGGCACCATGACGGTCACCGGACGCCCCATCCTCGCCAACGATCCGCACCGGCCCGTCCAACTACCGTCGCTGCGCAAGACCGTCCACCTGGTGGCGCCCGGCTGGAACGCGATCGGCTCCGGTGAGCCGGCACTCCCCGCCATCGCGCTCGGCCACAACGAAAACATCGCCTTCGGGTTCACCATCGTCGGCACCGACCAGCAGGACCTTTATGTCGAGACCGTCAACCCGGACAATCCCGACGAGTACCGATATCGCGGCGCCTGGAAGAAGTTCGAAACCGCCCGCCAGACGCTCGCCGTAAAAGGCCAGTCCGAGCAGAACATTACCCTGCGCTACACCCTCCACGGCCCGGTGATCTACCAGGACCCCGCGCGCCACCTGGCCTACGCACTGCGCTGGGTGGGAAGCGAGCCCGGCACCGCGGGCTACCTGGCCGGGATCGCGCTCGCCCGCGCCGCCAACTGGCAGGAGTTTCGCGCCGCCATGGATCGCTACCGCGTGCCCAGCGAAAATCTGGTGTACGCCGACGTCAAGGGCAACATTGGATGGCAGGTCGGCGGCCTAACCCCCATCCGCGAAGGCTGGCACGGACTTCTGCCCGTCCCCGGCGCGGAGGGCCGGTACGAATGGCAGGGCTTCCGCAAGAGCGGCGAGCTGCCCTTCGAATTCAATCCGCCGCGGCACTACATCGCCACCGCCAATCACAACATCCTGCCGCCGGGATACTCCATCGAACTCGGTTACGACGGCTGGGCAGTGCCCAACCGAATCGACCGCATCCGCGAGATGCTGGGCACAGGCAGAAAGTTCGATATCGCCGATTTCATCGCCATGCAGCAGGACGTGGTATCGCTCGCCGCACGCCGCTTCCAGAAAATGATCGCCCGCTGGACGCAGGCCCCCGGCGCCCGTGGCGCCGAATACGTCGCTGAGATCAAGGCCTGGGACGGCGCCCTGCGCATGGATTCACGCCCGGCGCTGATCTACGAAATGTGGAACAGCCTCCTGCCGCAGGGAGATATCGCCCCCGATCAGGTCCAGAAGGCGCTCGAAACCGCCCTGGATCGCGCGGCCGCCCAATTCGGCAGCGATCCCGCGGGCTGGCAGTGGGGCAAACTCCACCGGCTGACCCTCGAGCACCCCACCGGCAACGCCGCATGGCGACTGGGCCCGGTGGCCCGCCCCGGCGATGCCAATACCGTCAACGCCACCAGCGGTGCCAACTTCCGCCAGACCAACGGCGCAAGCTGGCGCGAGATCCTCGACGTCGGCGACTGGGACCGCAGCGTTATGACCAACGTCCCCGGCGAAAGCGGCGACCCCTCCAGCAAGCACTACAGCGACCTGCTCGCCGATTGGGCGGCGGGCCGCTACCACCAGATGCCGTTCACGCGGCGGGCGGTAGAGGCCGCCACCGAAGAGCGCATCGTTCTCGAGCCGTGAAGCTAACATGACGGTTCATATCCTCGCCATTACTATCCCGGTACTGCCATGACTATTATGTGAAGATTCCTGGCATTAGAAATGAAATTGCGAGGGAATTCTTTGATGTTGATTGAAATATCGGCAACATGCGTTTTCGGTTCTCTTGTTCTTGCCCACAGGGTGGCGCGCCGGCTCGACGAGCGACGCCGTGCGCTGCGACGCGAACAGTTGCTGATGGAATCTCTTCAACACACCGGAGCCGAGCTGCCGGCTTCGGGTAAGGTTAACCTTTCCGTCAGAAAACTCGAGATGGAACTGCTGCTCCTGGAACTGGAGACTGCCGGCGAGCGCCTTACCAAGGCACTGACAGCCGAAGCGGCGAGCAACCTGGACGCCGGCACATGGCACGACGCACGCCGGGACGTTGCCACGGCCGAAGAAAACTACCGCTGCGCCCTGGCCGATTATCGCGAATTCATGCACGCCCTGCCGCCGCCGATGCAGGCCCATGCCGCTGAGCGCGGAGCCCGCGTCCTGGCTCCCGGCGAGAGCGCCCTGCTGATTTGAATCCCCCCGCACCCCTGTAGTACACTGGTTCTTTACTCCAGCGGTTCCAACGCACTCCGTGTGTTCCGGTGTCCAGGTCGGATACGGTCTCCTGGCGCTGATCCCGCTAACAACCTGAGGTTTTGCCATGCACGCGATTATCGAAACAGGCGGTAAGCAGTATCGGGTCACGCCCGGTGATGTGATCCGCGTCGAAAAACTGGCCGGCGATGTCGGCTCCGAAATCGAGCTTCCCGCCAAGGCTACATTCGGCGACGGCGGCGAACTCATCCACAGCGACAACGCGCGGGTGAAAGCCACCATCGTCGGCAACGACCGCGCCCCTAAAGTGCTGGTCTTCAAATTCAAACGCAAGAAGCAGTACAAAAAAACCATCGGACATCGCCAGGCCTACACCGAATTGCAGGTCGGCGACATCCTGGCATAGGTGACCTATGGCTCATAAAAAAGGTTTAGGCAGCTCCAAAAACGGCCGCGATTCCAATTCCCAGCGCCTGGGAGTCAAGGTGTTCGGCGGCCAGCTCGTTCCCGGCGGCAGCATCATCGTGCGCCAGCGCGGCACCAAAATCAAGCCCGGCCTCAACGTGGGCTGGGCCAAGGACGATTCCCTGTTCGCCAAAGTGACCGGCGTGGTGGAATTCAGAGATCGCGGCCGCATGGGCAAGTTCGCCAACATCGTACCCTCCGAGTAGTCCCCCGCTTTGTTCATCGACGAAGTTCGTATCCTGGTGAAAGCCGGCGACGGCGGTAACGGCTGTCTTGCGTTCCGGCGCGAGAAATACGTCCCCCGCGGCGGCCCCAGCGGCGGCGATGGCGGACGCGGCGGCGACGTCATCCTCACCGCCACGGAGCACGCCAACACGCTCCTCCAATTCCGCTTCAATCCCGAGCACAAGGCCGAACGCGGGCGCCACGGCGAAGGCTCCAACCGCACCGGCGCCGACGGCGCATCCCGGGAAGTCCAGGTGCCCGTCGGCACCGTGGTCTACGACGACGCGACCGGCGAGCGCCTCTACGATTTCACCAGGCCCGGCGAAACCTTCACCGTGGCCCGCGGCGGGCGCGGCGGACGCGGCAACGCCCGCTTCGCCACCTCTACCCACCAGGCGCCCACCGAGCACGAGCCCGGCCGCCCCGGCGAAGAGAAGCGCCTCCGCCTGGAGCTCAAGCTCCTCGCCGATGCCGGCCTGGTCGGCTTCCCCAACGCCGGCAAAAGCACGCTGATCTCGCGCATCTCCGCTGCCCGTCCCAAGATCGCGGATTATCCGTTCACCACGCTCGAACCCAACCTGGGAGTCGTGCAGCTTCCCAATTTCCGTTCGTTTGTCGTCGCCGACATCCCGGGTCTCATCGAAGGTGCGCACCAGGGGGCCGGTCTCGGAATTCAATTTCTGCGCCACATCGAGCGCACGCGGCTCCTCGTGCACCTGGTAGACGTTTCCGACGCCACCGGCCGCGAGCCCGTCCGCGATTTCGAGATCGTCCTGCAGGAGCTGGCCAGCTTCAGCCAGGACCTCGCCGCCAAGCCCATGATCCTGGTGGCTTCGAAAATCGACGCGGCCCAGGATGGCGCGCGCATCGCGGCGCTCCGCGATCTGGCCCGCGAACGCGGGCTGGAGTTCTTCGAAATATCGAGCGTGACGGGGCAGGGAATCGACGCCCTGAAGTTCGCCATGGCCGAGCGTGTCATGCCGCCCGCACCCGCCGCTCCCTGATAGCCGCACCTACTTCCTCTCGAACCGCCACACCGACCCCTGCATTCGTTGTCCGCTCGCCATCAGCTTGCTGTCCGCCGTCCATGCCGTCAGAAACGCGTCGCCCGAATATGGCACGGTCAGCTTATCGACCTTCCCCGTCGCCGGATCGAGCACCCCCAGCTCGTCCCACCACGAATCGGGCTGCAACACCGTGACCGCGATCCGTCCATCGGCGCGCACCGCCGCCGGCGACAGCGAGGCGTTCAGCACCAGCCGGCTCGCCCACGGGATCTCCTGCTCCGCGCCGCCGTTCAGCGGCAGCCGGAAGAGACGCATCGCGCTGCCCACCTGGCGCATCAACACCAACTCCTGCCCGTTCGGATGCGCCGCCACCATCGCCGCGACTCCGATCTTGCGCGCCTCGCCGCCCTCTGCCGGCATCGCCCATAACGCGCTGTCCGCGGTGTAGTAGATGGTCTTGCCGTCGGCCGAGCCTGCGATCCTGGACATGTCGATACCTCGCGTTCCCTCCAGCCGCCGCACAATCCGCCCGTCCCCCGCATTGCACACCGCGACGATAGACCCGTTCCCGGCCTTCAGCTTGAATACCACCTGGTCCTTGCCCGGCATGGCCAGCGGACCGCGCGTCTCCGCCTCCGTCTCCACAAACGGCGTCGGGCTTTTGCCGGCTTGGGCCACCCCGATTCCGGCCGGAAGCGATGAAGCTGTTGCCTGCCTTGCGCGTTGTTGCGAAACATCAAAAAGCTGCCGTCCGGCAGTACTTCGGGAAAGCTCGCGTGCTCCAGAATCAGCCGCTCGTCGCCGCAAACGTGATCAATCTCGCCGGATTTCGTACAGCACCACGCCGAAGCTGAAGATGTCCGATCGGTGATCCGCCAGTCCGTTCGCGATCTGCCGCGCGTAATCCAGCGCCTTCCTCTTTCGGCAGCGGCATTTCCTCGCGCAGCGTCCGTCCCTCGGGCAGCTCCGCATCCGCCGCGAACGACGCCGGCAGCACCTTGACCGCCACGTCGCGTCCCAGCCGCGTATCGTGCGCGCGATACACCTCGCCCATCCCCCCGCGCCCAGCGGCGCCACGATTTCGTAAGGACCAAGCCGGATTCCCGCCGAAAGAGCCATTGCTCTATCGTACATGTGGGGCAGGTTCCCGACCTGCCCAGGGCCGGGTGGGCCGGAGGCCCGCCCGCCCCTCTTGACCAGCCGCGTCCCCCCCGCGTATATTCGGCTTTCAGCCCGCAGGGCTGAAGTTTGTAGCTGAAAGCCGAAAGCTGAGACCCGAGGAGCCCATGCCTTCCCTGACCCGCCGAACCTTTCTTGCCGCCTCCGCGCTCGCCGCTGTTCGCCGCGCCGCCGCCGATCCCCCCGATCTCAAGGCCATCCAGACCGAGATCGAAAAGCGCCACGATGAAAACGTGCGCCGCCTCCAGGATTGGATCCGCCAGCCCTCCATCGCCGCCGAGAACCGCGGCATGACCGAAGGCTGCGACCACATGATGCGCCTCCTGCGCGACGCCGGTTTCGCCAATGTCACCAAGGTCCCCACCGATGGCCATCCCGGGGTCTTCGCTGTGCTCGATGCCGGCGCGCCGCGCACCTTCGGCATCTATTTCATGTACGACGTCAAGCAGGCCGATCCCGCCGAATGGTCCTCGCCCCCGTTCGAGGCCCGCCTCGTCGACAAGCCCGGGCTCGGCAAGCTCCTGATCGGCCGCGGCGCCGTCAATCAGAAAGGGCCCGAGGCCACCTGGCTCGCCGCGCTCCACGCCTTCCGCGCCGCCGGCCGCAAGCTTCCCGTCAACCTCGTCTTCGTGGCCGAGGGCGAAGAAGAAATCGGCTCGCCGCACTTCCCGCAAGTGATCCGAAAGCCCGAAGTTCTCGCCGCGCTGCGCAAGTGCGCCGGTGTGTACATGCCCATGCCCATGCAGGCCCTCGACGGCACCGTGACCATCAATCTCGGAGCCAAGGGCGTCGTCGAACTGGAGCTCGTCTCCAGCGGCGAACGCTGGCACCGCGGCCCGAAGCAGGACCTCCACTCCAGCCAGGAGGCCCGCGTCGATAGTCCCGCCTGGCATTTGGTGCAGGCCCTCGCCACGCTCGTGGGACCCGACGGCCACACGCCGGCAATCGAAGGCTACCTAGACCAGGCACGCCCGCTCAATGCCGGCGAAAAGGCGCTCATCCGCGAAGCCGCGCGGCGCACCAGCGAGGAGGCCGCCAAGCGCCAGGCCGGCGTCGAGCACTGGGTGCACGACGTGGATTACCTGGAGTCGCTCGAGCTGCTCGCCGGCCGCCCCACGGTCAACATCGAAGGTCTGGTCGGCGGATACACCGGCCCCGGCGGCAAGACCATCCTCCCGCACCGCGCCGTCGCCAAGCTCGATCTCCGCCTGGTGCCCGACATGACCGCCGCGGGAGCCCTCGCCGCTCTCAAGGCGCATCTGGCCAAACGCGGATTCGGCGATATCGAAGTCAACATGACCGGCGGCTACGACCCGACCACCACTCCCGCCGATTCCACCCTCGTCAAAGCTCAAGCCGCGGTCTACCGCCGCAACGGTTACGATCCGGTCTTCTGGCCGCGCCTCGCCGGCTCGTGGCCGGGCTACGTGTTTACGGGCGAGCCGCTCGCGCTCCCCGCGGGACACTTCGGTCTCGGCCACGGAAACGGCGCCCACGCGCCCGACGAATACCTGGTCATCGAATCGTCCAACCCGAAAGTGCTCGGCTTGGACGGCGCGGTCCGCTCACAAGTCGAGTACCTCTACGAGCTCGCGTCGTAAACAACATCGGGCCACGGATTCACGCGGATCGACACGGATAAGTCTTATTTCTATCCGTGTGCATCCGCGTCCATCCGTGGCTAATCCATGGCTAATCCTTCTTTCTAGACTTCCAGTATCGGCAGTTCCGGCCGTCCGCCGTGCTCCGGAATGTGTACATGGTGCGGCACCCGGTAGCGCGGCGCCGCGCGTCCGCTGAAATCCAGGTAGAGGCGGCGCCGCAGCCAGCGCTCCGGAAAGTGACCCAGCCGCAGCAGCGGGTATTTCATCACATCGCCGAACAGGCGCCTTCCCAGCAGGTAGTAGTAGAACGGAATCCCCAGGTTGTACTTCCAGTGAACCCGCGCACTCTTGCGGAAGAAATCCAGGTTGTAGCGCCAGCACGTGAAGAAAAATTCCCACTGGAGGTCGGTCAGCTCCACCACGCGCGCGCTCTTCTTCTTTTCCAGGCGCGTGTCCTCCAGCGGCACGAACAGCGTCGGAATCACGCACCACTTGGCATCCTTCAGCGCGAAGAGCAGGTCCAGCGATTCGCGGGTATCCTCGGGCCTCTCGCCCGGCAGGCCCAGGATGAACGTGCACATGGGGAACCAGTTGTGCCGGTTCATGGTCTCCATGCCTTTGAGCACCACATCCGGCCACTGCTCGGGGCGGAACGGATACGACTTGCCCTTCATGAACTGCTTGAACAGCCGCACCGACCCCGTCTCCAGGCCCACGAACATCATGGCGTAGCGCTTGTCGGGGTGGGTCGAGGCTTCGTGCCGGTTCACGCTCATCCCCACCGCCACCGGCGAAAGCTCCTCGATCACCGTCGGATTCACCACCGCCGGCGCGATCGTGCCGTGCGTGAGTCCGACGTATTCCACTCCGTTCACCGCCGCCACCGACTCGAACAGCCGCTTGAGCGCCGGCACGTTGGTCTGGAACCGCGGCCCCTGCTCGTAGAGGAACAGGTCTTCCGTCGTCAGCATGATCGAGTCGGCGCCCTCGGCCACCTGCGTGCGCACGTTCTCCACGATCTGCTCCAGCGGAATGCTCTTCCCCGAGCGCAGCGCCACCGAACAGAACTGGCACCCCCGCCCGCACCCGCGCGTGATCTCCACCACACCGAACGTCGAGCGGTGGCGGATCGGCGGAATGCTCTCCAGCTCCGGACTGTGGCCTTCCAGCTTGCGCGGGATATCCGCGCCCGCGGCGGCGGCCTGAAACAGCGGACGCACCAGGTCTTCGGCCTCGCCATCCACGATGCAGTCGATCTGCCATTCGTCCTGGAGGTTCTTGTGCTCGATCTGCCAGGAGCCCGGGCCGCCCACGATCAGTTTCAGGTGGTGCTTGTGACGGCGCAGCACCGGATGCGTGATCAGGCGCCGGAATTCGGCGGCATTAATTGGCTCGCACTGCCGCCCGTAAAGTCCGGCGTAGACGTCGGTCGCAAAGGTAATCCCCAGTGGGTTGTGGGCGTGAATTCCCACTACCCGCGTCTCATCCCCGACGAAGCGGTCTAATTGATCGGTATAACAGACCGCGATTTCGTCAGCGGGGAAATCCTTGAGCAGCAGCGCCTCTACTACGCGCAAGCCGTTGGGAACATATTTGGCTTGCCCGTCGGATGCGACATCGTTGGTGCTGCTCCAGTCTGCACCCATGTATCTTGCATAGCGCGCCGGCAATGTGGCCAATAACATCTGGCGCCACGTGCTGCGTAGGTACTCGCTCGACTCCGAATCGCTTGCTGCAAGAACAATTTTTCGTCCAGCGACCGTCATTCGGTACTCTCCACTTAAAGTAAAAAATCCCCGTAAGTAACCGACGGCAGTAGCGAGTTGCCCCGGAGCGGGCACACCAATCACCCGGTCTTTGTTGCAGACTTCCTCCCAGGCTCAAGCCTACATTCTAACTACAATTTTTGATGCCGCTGGCGAGGTTTTCGATTGAAAAATTCTGGAGCTTACGGTCCGGACCTGACGATTAGAGACTTCGTCCAGCCCAGGAAACGCTCCCGGATGAGTCGGGCGCCGGGGAACAAGCCGCGCAGATCGGCGGCGTCGAGGAGGCGGACATCATCCAGGAAATGCCGGAGGTAGAACTCCCGGCGGTCGGCACTCGGATTGACCACGAAGCGCCAGACACTGAAGCGCGGCACGATACGTCGCTGGACCGCCTTGGGGAGCCAGTGCACGAACGGCGTTAACAAGTGTTGCTCGACCGGGAACCAGCGATTCGGCGTCTGCACCCAATAGGCCCGGCCCACGCGCATCGCCTCGCGCGCGAATCGCCTCTGGCTTTCTGCATCGCCCACGTGCTCGATCACGGAATTGCTGAACACGATATCGAAGGCGCCGTCCCGGAAAGGGAGCGCGCGGCCGTCCCCGGCCACCCAAGCCGGCGCGGCCGACATCTCCTCTCGCGTTCGCGGAGTGTTGAGCAGCGTGACCCGCGGGCGCACTCCGGGCAGGTCCCAGGTCTCGGGCGCTCCGCCGACATCCAATATGGTGGTCTCGGCGGTAATCGCGAACTCGCGCGCGAACCGCGCCATCCGTCTCCTGCGAAACCAGGTGCTGGCGCTCAAGAAAAAATGGTACTTCACCGCCCGCCGGCCCGTGGAGATTCCTGCTAACCTGCGGTAGCCATGTACCGTTGCTTGACTGCGCTGATTCTCGGCGGCGCGGCGGCGGCGCAGGACGCCCCGACTTCGCTCGAAAACATGCAGAAGCTGATCGAGAGCGCCAAGCCCCTCGCCTCGACGATTGTGCGCGTGCGGTTGCGCGACGACCTGCGGACCGCCATCAGTCTTCCGCTTCCCGAATCGTCCGGCGCCGAGCTCCGCATCGGTGCCCAATCCGTCGCCGTCCAGCACGTCTCGTGGTGGCGTCATTTCGAGAACCCCCAGCGGCGGCCGTGGGCCGACATCGTCGAATTCGCCAATGCCGATGATGCGGCCAAGGCCCTCCACGATGCCAGGCAGCCGCACTCCGGAATGCCGGCGCAGAATTTCTTCCTGTTCCTGACGGCCATGGCGCCTGAGGGTCGCAGCGCGGTCTGCGCCGTGGTCCAGAAGGACCGCTGGCTCTTCAATGTCGGCGTGGCGGTGCCGTTCACCATCGCATGGGATCGCAACTCGGCGGAACACCGGCGCCAGATCTCCGGCTTTGTCGACACTCTCTCGCAGACGCTGGAAAGCATCGTGCGCCAGGCA
The DNA here is from genome assembly GCA_035578025.1 of Verrucomicrobiia bacterium. Taxonomy (GTDB): domain Bacteria; phylum Acidobacteriota; class Terriglobia; order Bryobacterales; family Bryobacteraceae; genus Solibacter. The sequence continues at coordinate 2,784 of DATJYJ010000605.1, read as the reverse complement.
ATCGATCCCAAGGTAGTCACCTATGTTCCACCGGCCTCGCCGGGCCCGGAAGAGGTCCGCATGCTGCGCATGGCCGGTTTCGCGCGTCTCTGGAGCGAGGTGAAGCAGAATTTTGTCTTCCTCGATCAGCGCCCCGAGCTCGATTGGGACGGCGTTCTCGAACGCTTCCTCCCCGAAGTCGCCGCCGCCAGGTCGCAGGTCGAATACATCAACATTCTGCGCCGTGTAATCGCCCTATTGCACGACGGCCACTCCGGCATCATGGCGTCGGACGACCGCGACGCCCCGCCCCTGCGCGTCGAACCGGTCGAGGGCAAGCCGGTGGTGACCGCCATCGCCAACACCCCGGAGATTGCCGCCGCGGGCCTGCGTCCGGGCATGGAAGTGATCGCGGTGGACGGCCGCCCTGCCGCAAAGATCATCGAAGAGGAATATCCCTTCATAGCGGCGTCGACGCAGCAGGATCGCGACCGGCGTGCGTTTGCCGCCGTCCTCGCCGGCACGCCAGGCTCGATCGCCGTAATCAAGGCCTCGGGCACCGGCGGTGCGATCCACGAGTTTCGCCTGACCCGCAATCTCAACACCGTCCGCGGCGCCGCGCCGTGGCTTCAGCGGCGGTCGCTCGAATTTCGCATGCTCGATGGCGGCATCGCCTACGTGGCCGCCAACACGTTCGGCAACGACGCGGTCGTCCAGGAATTTGATAACGTATTCCCCGAGATCCTCACCGCGAAGGCGCTGATCATCGACGTGCGCAACAACGGCGGCGGCAGCACCAATATCGGATACTCGCTGATCGCCCGCCTCATCGACAAGCCCATCACCCAAACCTCCGTATGGCGCACGCGCGACTACAAGCCTGTATTTCGTGCCTGGGACCGGCCGATGCCGATGTATGAAGGCGGCGATTCGGGCGTCGTCCAGCCGCGTGGCGGCAAGCCGTTCACCGGCCCTGTAGCGGTGCTGACCGGCTCGGCCACCTTCAGCGCCGCCGAAGATTTCCTGGTGCCCCTGAAGATGTCGAAGCGCGCGACCCTGGTCGGCGAGCCCACCGGCGGCTCCACCGGCCAGCCCCTGATCGTCGAGGTCTATGGCGCCTACGCCCGCATCTGTACCAAGTGGGACCGCATGCCCGACGGCACCGAGTTCGTCGGCGTCGGTGTTCAGCCCGACGTGCGCGTAGCCCCCACCCGCCAATCCGTCGCTGAAGGCCGCGACATGGTGCTGGAAAAAGCTGTCGAGCTGCTGAAATCGCGATGAGCCGCGGCCCGTCAATGTCGTAAGCCCAAGCGCAATCTCCCGGAATCCGGCTTCCTCAGCGGTTGCTGGCGAGATGGGGATTTCGCGACAGAAATCACATTTCTGAATGTTACGGCGTACAATCGCGCGATATGCGCCGCTTCAGCGGCCACATGATTGGCCGAGGTCTGTCGAAGGCCGAGGATCTTCATTCGGACTCCGGTGACGCGGGGATACGCGGGGGTACGGTTGCACCATCCCAATCGCCAATGATAAGCTTCGTCTCACACGATGGGCCAATCGCCGACCATCACGATCCATGTCCCTGGCCCGCTGCGCACGTATTGTGCGGGCGCAGCCCAACTCTCGATCTCGGCACACACCGTGCGCGCCGCACTGGAAGCCCTCCAGCAGAGCCAGTCCGCTCTGTATCGAAATGTCTGTGACGAAACGGGTACGGTGCGCCGGCACCTGAACGTGTTCGTGAACTCGGAGAATGTGCGCGACCTCGACGGGGTTGACACGACGTTGAGGCCAGGGGACGTGGTGACGATCCTGCCGGCGGTATCAGGAGGTTGAAGATGGCGGATCGAGTTATTCTCACTATCGGCACCAAAAAGGGCGTGTTCGTCGCCGATGCGGCAAAGCCGAGGCGCAGCTTCGCCCTGCGCGGGCCCTTCGGTCCCGGCGTCCCTGTGTACTCGACGCTGATCGACACGCGCGGCATACCCCGCCTGTATGCGTCGAGTTGCGATCCGTTCTTCGGCATGAAAGTGTTGCGTTCGACGGACATGGGGAAGAGCTTCAAGGAGACGAAGTCGGCTCCGGCGTTCCCCAAGGAGGACGGACGCGCGCTTGCCAACATCTGGGCGCTCGAGGCCGGCGGCGGCAAGGAGGATCTGTGGTGCGGCGTGGAGCCGGCGTCTCTGTTCAGGAGCCATGACGGCGGCGATTCGTGGGACCTGGTGCCCGGCATCAGCAACCACGATCACGCGCGCAAGTGGCAACCCGGCAACGGCGGGCTCTGCATGCACACCATCATCCGCAACGGAAATCACGTGCACCTCGGCATCTCGACCGGCGGCCACTATCTCAGCGAGGATGGTGGCGAAACATTCAGGGCATCCAATCAAGGCGTCGGCGCTGGCTTCGCGCCCGATCCCTATCCCGAATTCGGTCAGTGCGTGCACAAGATCGCGCGGCACGAAGACGTGCCTGGCCGGCTCTACATGCAGAACCACGGCGGATGGGCGGATTGGACCGGGCCTGGCGGGCCGCGGCCGGACATCGGAGTGCTGCGCAGCGACGACTACGGCCATTCGTGGCGATCCATCGCCAAGGGATTGCCGTCCGACTTCGGATTTCCCATCGTGGTCCACCCGCACGACGCCGACACGGTATACGTTATTCCTCTGGAGGGGGCAACGCGCTCCTGTCCGGGCGGCGCGCCGGCGGTGTGGCGCAGCGAAAATGGCGGCGAGTCGTGGAGCCGGCTCGCACATGGGCTGCCGAAGAAGCAGAGCTACTTCACCGTCCTGCGCGACG
>DATJYJ010000604.1:0-6151 GCA_035578025.1 Verrucomicrobiia bacterium | reverse complement strand
GACGGGCCTCACCGGCGCCTACGAGATGGAGTTCGACGTATCGGGCGAGGAGGTGCGCACGGCAGCGCGGGCGCACGGTTTTGCGGTCCCGCCGCCGGCGTCGGAAGGGGGTATCGATAGCGCCTCCGATCCCTCCGGCGTATCTCTGGCGGCTTCGCTCCGCAAACTCGGGCTCAAGCTGGATCCGCGCAAGGCTCCGGTCGATGTGATCGTGATCGACGCAGTGGGAAAGGTGCCAACCGAGAACTAGGGAAATGACCGCGTGGGAAAGTTCCAGCGCAGCCAACTCCAGTTCGCGGCGGGGCGTGAGCCTGGCAACCGAGCCAGCGGGACTGAAGTCCCGCGCAGGCTGAAGCCTGCCCCACGCGGTTTGGCATCGATTCTCACGGAAGATCAGTAATCGGTCGCGGGATTGTACAACTTCGTCGGGAATGTCGCAGCCACGGGCGGAGGCTTGAGCACGGGGTTCGAACGTCCGGCCTGGCCGGCGTCGAACGGCACGAAGCCGATGCCGGGCGAGCCGTGGGGCAGCGAATAATCGTCGTTGGGATACGCCGGATTGTTGAACCCCGGATTCTGTACCACGCTCTGCAGGTCTTCGCCCAGGGTCTGCTGCCACGACGCGAACGTGTAGAACGTGTAAGCGTTCATGTTGCCGTTGCACGGAGCGCCGGCGCCGGTTCCGGCGCTGGGCTGGATGCCGAAAGCCTTGGGGTCGCCGGCGAACGCGCCGTCGGTGCGCCAGTAGAGATTACTCTTCCACAACTGGTACGCCGTGAACGGGGAGCCGCCCGAATACACACACCCGCCGTCGGGAATGAATTTCGGACTCGAGCCGGTCGAACGATCGAAATAGAACAGGTTGTTGCTATAGACGAACGATTGCGGGATGACGGTGAACGCGCCGTTCTTGTACGGGTCGCCTACCGAGACGATACCCTGGCGCGTGAAGGCCAGAATATTGTTCTTCACGGTATTGGCCTGGTTGAGAGCGGCGGGTCCGTGCGGCGTGTAGACGCCGACACCCGATACGCGGTAGACCAGGTTGTTCTCCACGTCCACCAGGCCGGTGGCGTCGTCGAGGTAGACGCCGTGGCCGCCGTAGCCGTTGGAATCCATGATCGACGCGTCGGTCACGTCGTGAATCCGGTTGTTGAGAATCCTGTTGCCGGCGGCGGTGAAGGCCAGGTTGCCGCCGTCGATGCGAATCGACCCGCCGTCGTTCATGATCCCTTGCAGCAGGTTGTAGACGTGGTTGAAAGAGATCACGTTGTTGCCGTTGCCGATTCCCGCGGGCGTGGTGGAGGCGGCGATGCTCTGCGACGTCGAAATGGCGCAGTGGTAGCCGTCGTAAACGTCGTTGTGGGTGTACAGGTTGTCGTGCCCCATGCCCTGGCCGATGCCGAACGCGGCCGGAATGTTGCGCCCGTAGCCTTCGACGACATTGTTTTGCACCGTGGTGGATTGCGGAACGTTGGCGTCGGTGTCCGCCGGCTGGTACGGATTGCCGATGCGGATTCCGACGGCGCCGATATCGTAAAACGCGCTGTTCTCGACCACATTGTTCGTCACCACGGCATTGACGCTGGTCGAGACGCAGTAGGCCGGCGAGTTCCCGTTCAGGCAGGGAATCATCTCCAGTCCGGTGCCGGAGGTCTGGGTGACGGTGCCGGAATCGAACGTGATGTGCTGCGAATTCTGGAACGAGACCGCCGCCGGGATGTCGGGTTCCAGTTCCATCGAAACGTGGCCCGTGAAAGGCACCGTGTAGTTGTCGTGCTCGAAGGTCAGCCCCTGGAAGGTGACGTACTGGAGATTCGAGGCGACCAGCACCTGCGCGATCTGCGGAACGATGACCGTGTCGGTATTCGGGTTCTCGCCGGGGTTTGCGAGGTAGGTGAGCGTCCACGTCGCGGCGGAGCGGTCCAGGAACCACTGGCCGGGCTGGGTGAGCGCGTCCTGGACGTTCTCGATCAGGTAGCGGTTGCCGGCGATGAAGCCCTGCTCGGAGGCGTTGCTCTGCGAGATGCCCGTGGGCCCGGCGAGGTAGACGGTCCGATTCTGGCCGTCGATGCAACTGATGCGCAGCTTGGACGTGCTGAACTGCTCAAAGACGAGCAGTTCGATGTCGCCCGCGATGGCCGCGTTTCCGGCCGCCTGCCCGCAGGGATTGCCCTTGGCGGGAGCGAGGTTTTTCCAGGTGACGGCGATCGGGTCCGCCGGGTCGTACTGGAAGCGGTCGAAGCATTCCCATCCGAAGCCCGCAATAAAGACCGAACAAGTGTCGGAGGGCGCGGCGGCCGGCGGACCGGGCGCGATCAGATAGACGGTGTTGGCGATGCGGTAGAACGATCCGAGCGGATTGGCCGCGCTCGAGCCGAGGCGCGGCCTAAGCCGTCGCGCTCCGTTGTAGAAGAGATTTTCGAAATACTGCGTGGAGGCGGGCAGGGTGGCCTTCCACGTGTTGCCCCCGGTGTTGACCCAATTCGTAACGCGCACGCCGCCGCTGAAGACCGGCGATTCGCCGGGGTAGTTCTGATACACGACCGGCATCGCCGCGGTCCCCGAATCGGCCGCCGCGAGCATCTCGGTCGCAGGGAGATAGTAAGTCCCGCCGCGAAACTGCACGTCGATCTGCGTCAGCCCGGTCTTGACGATGTTCTGGACCGTGGCGCGGGCGCGATCGAAGGTGGCCAGCGGACCGTCGGAGCCGGCGGTATTGGGGGCGGCGAGACGGCCGCTCCAGAGATCGCTGCCGCCAGGTGAGACGTACAGCGTGACGGTCGAGGGCGCCGGCGCGGAGCCTTGCACGGCAAGAAGCGCCACGGGAGCCACGGGCACGCCGCCGATGGTCGCGGTGAGCGGGTCGTCCCCGCCGGGAGCGTTCTGCGGAACCACGACATTAATCTGAAACAGCCCGGGCGAGACCAGGCCCGCGAACTGCACCGTGGCCGCGATTCCCGCGATGGTAACTGTGGGCAGCGGTGTCAGCGTCCCGGTTTGCGCCGGGGCGCCGCTGACAGGGGCCGGCGTGGTCGGCCCGAAGCCGTTGGCGTAGAGAATCACCGTCTCCCCGGGCTTCGCGGGAGTGGTGGTGCCCGGATACAGGCCGGCGGGCCCGATGAGGCTGTAATCGGCGCTGTGCTGCGCGACCACGTACGGTCCGCCGTTGATGTTGAAGAAGGAGGGCGACGCGGCTTGAGCCTTCACGGAGAACACGGCGCTGGCCTGCCCGTTGTTGGTGAGCTGAACCGCGACCGTGCCGGGCATCGAATCGGGCGGCGTGAGGACATTCACCTGCGTGGGGCTGATGTAGTAGACGTACGCCGCCTTGCCGTTGACGGTCACGCTGACGCCGTCGAGCGCGGCCGGCAATTGCCCGTTGCGGAAATCGGAGCTCTGCCAGATGCGCGAATCGCCGGCGGGGGCGAGATGCGTGCCCTTGATTTCCACCCAGGTATTGGGCGCGATCACGGGATTCTCACCCTCGGCATTTGCCACCAGCGAGATGGCGGGAGCATTCTGTGCCCGGGCCGGAATGACGAGCGGCAGGATCGCGAGTACGGACAGCGTGCCGAGGAGACGCATCCTCGGATTGTACCCTGGCGGAGTTGGATCGTGCCGTTAGCCGTTGCGGCGGCCGGATCGGTACGCGTGGCGCTCGGCGGTCCACTTTGCCTCGCCGTACTCGCCGAGCGAGACCGTGCCGCCGATCTTCCCACCGGCCGCTTCGCCGGTGAACTGGAACGACACGCGCGTGCCTTCCGTGGGCAGCGAGCTTTGGAACGTGACGGTGTTGCCGGCCACGGTGCCCGAGAGATCTCCGGCGGCGAATTCGCCGTGGTGCGTGCCCATCAGGCGGCTGCCCTCTTGCTCCAGGATGACGGTGTGATGCGCGGAGCCGTAGTTGAAGTCGAGCTGCACGTCCCATTGGCCCGCTACGGTCGCGGGCGAACCCTGCGGCGGCTTCGGCCGCTCCACCTTCGGAGGCTTGGAAAGCAGGGCGTAGAGCCGGTCCGCGATCACGTTCTCGTCGCCGGCGGACATCTGGTAGGGCACGATCTGAATCGACGTGCCGGTGGCGCGCGCCAGCACGATGCGCGGCTCCGTGTCCAGCAGGATTTTGGCGATCTCCGGCGCGGTGATGCCGAGGCCCTGCTCCCATTGGATGGTCAGGTCGGGCGAGCGGTTCGACAGGCCCTCGGGTCCTTGCGCCATCTTCGTGGTGACGCCGTTCACGCGTTTGACCGAATCGGAAATATGGTTGAGCCACGACTCCCACTGCGCCCATTCGGCCTTGTGGTCGCGCTTCATCCACATTTCGACCGCTGCCAGCATGCCCATGATCTCTTCCTTGCCCGCCTTGAGCGAGCGGCCGAAGGCATGGTGCGGCGCGCTGTTGATCCAGGCGCCTTGCAGGAGTTTCTTCTCGCCCAGCAGCAGCCCGGCCGCCTGCGGGCCGCGAATGCACTTGCCGCCGCTGTAGGCGACCGCGTTCGCGCCGCGCTCCAGGTGGACGTTGGGCTTGACGGTGAGGATCTCGGCCGCGGCATCCACCACCACCGGCACGTTTCTCTTGCGCGCGACTTCGCTGATGGCGCGCGTGCCGAGCGGTCCCTCGTCGCCCGGTCCGCCGAGAATGTAGACCATGGCGGTGCGTTCGTTGAAGGCAGGCTCGAGCTCGGCGCGGTCGCGCACCACCACGAGCTTGACGCCGAGCATGCGTACCGCGTGGTCGTAGACATTGTGCGAGTAGGCCGGGACGATGACTTCGCTCTTCAGGCCCGCCAGGTTCGGCAGGCGCTGCATGCGTTCGGGATTGCCGCCCGCGATGGCCGCGGCGGTGCAGTGGGTGACGGCCGCGCAGCAGCCGGCGGTGACAATGCCCCACTCGGCGCCGGTGAGTTCGGCCAGGCGCTGGCCGACGCCGTCCATCAGCTCGTCCATGTTGACGAAGCCGCGCGAGGCCTGGTCCATGGCCTTCTTCACTTCGGGAAGTGTCGTGGATCCGGTGATGATGGTGTACGTGCCGCGGGCATTGATCATCGGGCGCACGCCGATGGATTGGTACATGTCCGGACCGATATTGAGCGGGCCGGCGACGGCGTTCTTCACGCTGCCGCCGAATGCCTGGGCGATGGCCAGCAGTCCTCCCTGGCGGAAGAGGTCGCGGCGGCTCACGCCGGACCAGGGTTCGGTGATGCGATTCCAATACGAATGAGACATAACTTTGCTCCTACGCCGCGGCCTTCCCCAGCACTTCTTTGAGGCGGCGGGCGACGATCAGCTCCTCGCCGGGTTGCAGCATCCAGACGCCGACCACGATGGTGTTCTCGTCGTTGGGCAGTCCTGCGCCGGCCTTCTGGCCGGTCAGCGGATTGAGCTCGATGCTCGGCGTGCCCTGCCGCAGCTCTTTGGCGACGTCGTGCGGCGAGACCTTCACGCGCTTCTGGTCGTACCGGATCAAAAGATGAGGCACCACGTTGGCCGGGACCGTCGGAATGGCCACCTTGGTCTCGATCGTCGGGATGCCTTTCAACTGCGCGGCGATACGGTCGGCGCGGCGCCGGAATTCGGCCTCCATGCCGGCGTCGGTCTGCGTCACGAACCAATCCAGCGCGGCCACCATGCCTACGATCTGCTCCTTGGAGACTTTCATGCCGCGGCCGATGGTGTCCGAGTTCGGATTGTTGTTGGCCGCCGCCGCGGCAATCAGGTCCGCGCGGCCGAGCAGCAGGCCCGCATTCTGCGGACCGCGAATGCCCTTGCCGCCCGAGAAGGTCACCAGGTCGAAACCCATCTTGGTGTAGTTCCAGAGATTGGCGATCGGGGGCACGTCGGCCGCCGCGTCGTTGAAGCACGGCACGTTGTGCGCGTGCGCCACGCGGATCCAGTCTTCCCGGCCGATCTGCCCGCTCTCGGCGGCGTTGAAGAAGTGCGCCATCACGGTGCGGTCGTTGAAGGCCGCCTCGTATTGGCTGAGCGTCTCCACTTCGACGAAGCGGATTCCGCAGTTGATCAGCGCGTGATCGTACCCGTAGCGGTGGGCCTTCTGCACGATGACTTCGGTCTTGAGGCCGGTGAGATCCACCGGGATGCGGCGGATGGCGTCCCGCTTGCCGAGCGTCATGCAGGCTGCCGTGCCCAGGGT
>DATJYJ010000603.1:0-5462 GCA_035578025.1 Verrucomicrobiia bacterium | reverse complement strand
GACTGGCCGCCGACGAATAACATCAGCGGAACCGAGTTGCCGAAGTCGATCGTGGCTGGAACCTCCGCGTTCACTTGCAGCGCGCCGGAGATCAGTCCGGGAGCGGCGCCGGCATAGGTCACCTTGGCATCCGCGCCGCGGATCTGGACCGAGACGGGCAGTTGCGGAACCGGTAGCGGAAGCATGAGGGGCTGCACGGCGCCGTCGGTTTCGGGAGGGTTCATCAGGCCGGCGCCGGCGGCATAGAAGCTGATGATGGAGCCGCGAGGCGCGGGATTGGACACGCTGTTCAAGGTGCCGTCCTGGTTGAGGACGGCACCTTGGCCTTGGCCGCTTCCGGTGGCGGTGAAAATGCCGGGAACCGCGGGTGCGACGGGCAGGGCGATCGAGCCATAGGTGACGCCGGAGCGCTGCACCGCGGCCTGGGTCTGGGAGTTCTTGATTCCGTACGGAACCACTGCGTTGATCTGCGTAGGGCCGGAATAGAAGATCGGCGCCGCAACGCCGTCGAAGGAGACTTGACCGCCATCCAGGACCGTTCCGAAGATGCTCACGATCTCTCCCGGCGCGACTTCTCCCGTGGGAAAGGCGGCCACGTTGCCCGCGTTGAAACTGGCGGCGTGGAGGATGCAGGCGAGATACAGGCCCGGGGGCGCGGCAAGGTCGAGTTTCGACGCGAACGCGCTGGAGTAGCCGCTGAAGGCCGGCTGCGCGGCGCCCGGCGTGGTGAAGAAGGCGTGCGACGTCGCCGTGCCGGAGAGGTACACCGCGCCCTTGGAGTCGAGGGCGAGCGCAGCGATGGAGTCGAGGCCGATGCCTCCGATGCTGCTGGAGGCCAGCAGCCGGGAGCCGGCGGAATCGAGCTCGGCGACCCAGGGACCGGCGGCACGGCAGCCCTTCACGGCGCCCGCAGTGAACGGAAAATCGGGCGAATCGGAATCGCCGGCGACGTAGACGTTGCCGGCGCTATCCGCCGCGATCGCCGATGCCGACTCCCTCACGCTGCCGCCGATCAGCGTGGCCCAGACGAGCGCCCCGCCCGTCGAGTACCTGGCAGCGAAGGCCTCGTAGTCGACGGCGGTGAACTTGGTTTGGAATGCGCCCGGGGTGGCCGGGAAATCGGGCGACCCTGTGACCCCGCAGACAAAGGCGTTGCCGTTGGCATCCACGGCGATGCCGAACGCGTCCTCGTAGGTGCTGCCGCCGAGGTAAGTGGCGTAGATGAGGCGTGCGCCGGCCGGATCGAGCTTGGCGACGAAGGCGGTGTTGCCGCCGGACTTGCTCTGCGCGGCGCCGGGGGTGACGGGGAAATCCTTCGACTTGGTGTTGCCGGCAATGTACGCCTGGCCGGCGGAATCGACCGCGATGGCGTTGGCTTCGTCGGCCTGCGAGCCTCCGAGGAACGTAGCATACAGGACCGTGCCGCCATCGGGACTGAGCTTGAGAACGAAGGCATCGCTCGGGCCCGAGGGCGCCGTCTGAAACGCGCCGGCTGTCGTGGAAAAGCCTGGAGTCGCGGTCCCGGCGATGTAGAGATTGCCGGACCGGTCGAGTGCCAGCGCCGCGGGCATGGCTGCGATCGGAGTGAGCCAGAGCTGCTGGCCGGTAGAGCCGCGGAATTTGGCGGCGAAGTTCGGGCCGGCGGCCACAATGTCGCCGGACGGATCCACAGCGACGGCGGTGACCGGGCTCGCTAAGGTGACGTCAAAAAGAACGGCGGCGCCGTCGGCGGAGATCTTGGCTATGAAGCCGGACCTCGCCGAGGCGCCGCCAATCACGACGTTGCCGGCGGAGTCGGGCGCGATGGCGTTGGCGGCATCCGCGCCGGACGTGCCGGCGTAAGTCGACCAGTTGAGTACCGCGGCCGAAAGGCGCGCGGCGGTGAAGAGAGCAACGGCCCGCGTTACTCGGGCGATTCTTCCTCTCCTTCGCGGCCTTCGCGCTGGGCCTTCAAGCGCTCTTCCTTGCGCTTGGCGCGCTCGGCCGCGCGCTTGACCAGCTCGCTGCCCACCAGCTCGATCATGGCCTGTTCGGCGCCGTCGCCCTTGCGGGGTCCGAGACGCACGATGCGGGTGTAGCCGCCGTTGCGTTGTCCGAAGCGCGTGCCCAGGGTATCGAAAAGCTTCTTGACGCTGCCCGGGGTGTTGAGGACGGCGGCGGCCTGGCGCCGCGAGTGCAGCGTGTCCTGCTTGGCCAGGGTGATCAGGTGTTCGACCAGGGGCTTGACGGCCTTGGCCTTGGGAACCGTGGTGACCACGCGCTCGGCGTCGATCACGCTGGTGGCGAGATTGCGCAGCAGCGCCTGGCGGGCGCCCACGTCCCGCTTGAGTTTATAACCCGCGAACTTGTGTCTCATGCGCTACTCTCCCATCTGATCCTGGGTATCGTCCGGACCATAGTCCGGCAACGGACCCGTCGCCGCGGGCGGAGCCACCAGCCGGCCGTGCGCGTCGATGCGCATACCGAGTGACAGGCCCATGTTGGCCAGGATTTCCTTGATTTCGTTGAGCGACTTTCGCCCGAAGTTCTTGGTGCGCAGCATCTCGGCCTCGGTCTTCTGCACCAGCTCGCCGATGGTTTGGATGTTGGCGTTCTTGAGGCAGTTGTAGGAGCGCACGCTGAGCTCGAGTTCTTCCACCGAGCGGTTGAGGACCTCGTTCATCTTGTCCATGCCGCGCTCGGAGACCTCTTCGGCAGCCTCGGGCACTTCCTCGAAGTTGATGAAGATGGACATGTGGTCCTTCAGCAGCTTCGCGGCGTAGCCGATGGCGTCCTGCGGGGAGACGGCGCCGTTGGTCCAGACTTCGAGGGTGAGCTTGTCGTAGTCGGTCATCTGGCCGAGGCGCGCGGCTTCCACCTGGAAGTTGACTTTGCGCACGGGGGAGTGGACCGAATCGATCGGGATGTAGCCGAGGGCGAGGTCGTCGTCGAAGTTCTTGTCGGCGCTGACATAGCCGCGGCCGGATTTGAGCCGCATCTCGATGCTGAGCCGGCCGCCTTCGCTGACCGTGGCCACGTGGACGTCGCGGTCGAGCACTTCGACGTCGGCGTCGGTTTCGATCTGCCCGCTGCGCACATCGCCGGGATGGTCGATGTTCAGGCGGACGGTCTTGATCCCCTCGCCCATGATCTTGAAGGGGATCTGCTTGAGGTTCAGGATGATGTCGGTGGCGTCTTCGACCACGCCGGGGATGGGGCTGAACTCGTGCTCGACGCCCTCGATGCGGACGGCGGTGATGGCCGCCCCTTCGATCGAGCTGAGCAGCACGCGGCGCAGGCTGTTGCCGATGGTGGTGCCGAATCCGCGCTGGAACGGCTGCGCGGTGAACATGCCGTACCGCTCGGTGAGAGTTTCGGTATTGGCGACCAGACGCTTGGGTTTTTGAAAGCCTTTGAACATGAAAACTCCTTTGGGAATTCAGAAGTCAGAATTCGGAATGTGAGGCCAAGCTCGTCATTCTGACTCCTGACTTCTGACTCCTGAATTCTTGTCTTCTTACTTCGAGTACAATTCGACGATCAATTGCTCGTTCAACTGGATCTGCACGAGGTCTTCCCGTTTGGGCAGGCTCTGAATCTTGCCGGTGAGGCCTTCGCGATCCACGTCGATCCAGTTGGGAGCCGGCGCGTGCGCGGTGGCATCGCGCGCGGCGAGAATCGTCGGGTTCTTCTTGCTGGTTTCCCGGACCGCAACCACGTCGCCGACCTTGACCAGCGCGGAGGGGATGTTGCACTTGCGGCCGTTGACTTCGATGTGACCGTGGCGCACGATCTGGCGGGCCTGGTTGCGGCTGGTGCCGAAACCCATGCGATAGATGACGCTGTCCAGACGGCGCTCGAGGTTGTTCATCAGATTCTCGCCGGTGATGCCCTTCTGCAGCGCGGCCTTTTCGAAGCCCGAGCGGAACTGGCGTTCCAGCACGCCGTAGACGCGGCGGACCTTCTGTTTTTCGCGAAGCTGCAGGCCGTAGCCCACGATCTTCGCTTTGCGGTCTTTGCCATGCTGCCCTGGGACGAAGTTGCGCTTTTCGATGGCGCACTTCTCGCTATGGCAGCGCTCGCCTTTGAGATAAAGTTTCATGCCCTCGCGCCTGCATTGCCGGCAAACCGGGCCGATGTATCTTGCCAAGTTTCTTTCTCCTTACGTTTTTCACGTGCGGTTTACAGCCATGGCAGGCCTTCTTCCCGCTTGCTACAAAGCTTTCAGCTATCAGCAATCAGCTCTCAGCTAAGCACACACAAGCTGATGGCTGAAGGCTGACAGCTAAACTCTGCGTTTCTTCGGCGGACGGCATCCGTTGTGCGGGATGGGCGTCACGTCGCGAATGGCGCGGACATCGATGCCGGCGGTGGACAGGGCGCGCACCGCGCTTTCCCTGCCGGAGCCGGGGCCGGCCACGCGGACTTCCACGGTGCGCAGGCCGCTCTCCGTGGCCTTGTTTGCCGCCGTCAGCGCCGCCTGCTGGGCGGCGAACGGCGTGCCTTTGCGCGATCCGCGGAAACCGAGCGAACCGGCGCTCGACCAGGCAATGGTGTTGCCTTCCTGGTCGCTGATGGTCACGATGGTGTTGTTGAACGTCGCCTGGATGTGCACGACGCCGGTGTGGACGACGCGCTTTTCCTTCTTCTTGAAGCTTTTTTTCTTGCCGGTTTTTGCAGGTGCTTTCGCCATTTCTTAGCTCTCAGCTTTCAGCAATCAGCCTTCAGCTCCCAGCGCAGCACAGTTTGGCTGACGGCTGAAAGCTGATGGCTGAAAGCTATGTCTTCGCGCTCGCCTTCTTCTTGTTCGCCACCGTGCCGCGGCGCGGACCCTTGCGCGTGCGGGCGTTGGTGTGCGTGCGCTGGCCGCGGACCGGGAGGCTGCGGCGGTGCCGCAGGCCGCGGTACGAGCCCATCTCGATGTGGCGCTTGATGTTCATCGAGACTTCCTTGCGCAGATCGCCTTCCACCGCACCTTCCTCTTCGAGGATGGTACGGATGCGATTCACTTCGTCCTCGGTCAGATCGCGGACCTTCTTGTCGGCGTCGATGCCGCAGCGGTGGAGCAGCGACTTGGAGCGGGTCCGGCCGATGCCGTAAATGTAGGTCAGGCCGACCTCCGCTCTTTTCGCGGGCGGCAAATCCACACCAGCTAAACGTGCCATACGGTTATCCCTGCCTCTGTTTGTGTTTCGGGTTGGTACAGATGACCCGCACCACGCCCTCGCGGTGGATCACCTTGCACTTGTCGCAAATCTTCTTTACTGAAGCTCGTACTTTCATAGAAAAGCGGGGTCGGGGGTCAGGGGTCGGGGGCCGGGGGTCGGGTGGTAGCGGCCACCGTGGTTGAGGAGCGGCCCAGCCTGGTCTTTGAAGTGGTGCTGGAAAGCCAGCACAGAGTTTTGGCCCACCTGGTGGGCATGGCGAAACGGAATTTCGTCCGGCTGGTGCCGGGCGACAAGGTCGAAGTGGAATTGAGTCCG